>DASVLN010000886.1:0-2643 GCA_036384855.1 Burkholderiaceae bacterium
GCAGTCGCCGGCGTCGCGGGCGACCGCGCGCAGCGCGTCGTCGGCCAGGGACGCGAGGCCGCTCAGCTCGTCGATGCGCGCGCCGGGGTCGTCGGGATGCGGCGTGTCCATCGCATCCCCGCGCGGGTCAGAACAGGAATCCGCTCGCGGCCGCGAACAGCGCCGCGACCACGCCCGCGGCCGGGATCGTGAAGATCCACGCCCACACGATGTTGCCCGCCACGCCCCAGCGCACGGCCTTGGCGCCCCGCACCGAGCCGACGCCGACGATGGCGCCCGTGATCGTGTGCGTCGTCGACACCGGCACGCCCAGGGCCGACGCGAAGAACAGCGTCAGCGCACCGCCGAACTCGGCGCAGAAGCCGCCGACCGGCTTCAGCTTGGTGATGCGCTGGCCCATGGTCTTCACGATGCGCCATCCGCCGAACATCGTGCCCAGGCCCATCGAGAGGTAGCAGACCATCGGCACCCACGCCGGCGGCTCGGCGGCGCGGGCGTCGGCGTAGTGGCCGGCGATCAGCAGCATCCAGATGATGCCGATGGTCTTCTGTGCGTCGTTCCCGCCGTGGCCGAGCGAGTACAGCCCCGCCGACACCAGCTGCAGCCGGCGGAACCAGCCGTCCACGCGCAGCGGCGGCTGGCGGCGGCAGATCCAGGCGACCGCGACCAGCGTCAGCCCGCCGAGGACGAAGCCCAGCAGCGGCGACAGCACGATGAACAGCACCGTCTTGCCGATGGTCGCGCCCATCAGGTGCGCGCCCTGCCCGCGGCCGATCACCGCGCCCGCGATGCCGCCGATCAGCGCGTGCGAGCTGCTCGACGGGATGCCCACCCACCATGTGAACACGTTCCAGGTGATCGCGCCCACCAGCGCGCCGAAGACGACGTGCTGGTCGACGAACGCCACGTCGACGATGCCCTTGCCGACCGTCGACGCGACCGAGAGATGGAAGACGGCATAGGCGACGACGTTGAAGAACGCGGCGAACAGCACCGCGGTCTGCGGCCGCAGCACGCCGGTGGAGACGACCGTGGCGATGGAGTTGGCCGCGTCGTGGAAGCCGTTGAGGAAGTCGAACAGCACCGCGAGCGCCACCAGCGCCGCGACGAAGCCGAAGCCGATCGAGATCTCGTGCATGGGGATCCGTCGCGCTCAGGAGGCTTCGAGGATGATGCCCTCGACGACGTTGGCGACGTCCTGGCAGCGGTCGGAGATGGTCTCCAGGTGCTCGTAGATCGCCTTGAGCTTGATCAGCTGGCGCGTGTCGGTCTCGTCGCGGAACACGCGCGACATCGCCGCACGCATCACGCGGTCGGCGTCCGACTCGAGGTGGTCGATCTCCTCGCAGGTCTTGCGCGCGGCCTCGGCGACCTCGAGGTCGCGCAGGCGGCCCAGCAGGTGCACGACGTGCTGGACGCGCTCGCAGCAGCGCACCGAGATCTCGGTCAGGCGCAGCACGTCCTCGCTGATGCGCTGCACGTCGTACAGCGACAGCAGCTCGCTCGAGTCCTGCAGCATGTCGGCGACGTCGTCCATCGCGTTGATGAGGCTGCGGATCTGCTCGCCGTCCAGCGGCGTGATGAAGGTGCGGTGCAGCAGGCGGTGCACCTCCGCCGTCATCTTGTCGGCCGCGCGCTCGGCGACGTCGACCTCGGCCGCGTGCTTCTCGCGCAGCGCCTGGTCGTCGTAGTTGCGGATCATGGCCATGAAGGCCCGCGCACCTTCCACCGTGCGGTCGGCGTGCTGGTTGAACAGCTCGAAGAAATTGCCCTCGCGCGGCAGCCGCTTGCTGAACCACATGGTGTCGTCCTCGTGAACTCTCGGAATGGCTCGGCCGCGCGCTGGGACGCGAGGCCGGCGGTGGGTGTCGGGATGGGAACTCGGGCGGACGCCGGGTCGGGACGGAGGTCCCGCGGTCGGCCCGCGGCCGCGCGGCGAGGCGGCGGCGGGCGGTATTGTACGGGCGGCCGTCACGAAATCGTCACGAGACGCCGCCGCACGGCGTGCGCAAGTGCGCGGCGGCCGCGGCGCGCATCGCCGGCGGCCGGGTCAGAACCTGTGAATGAATCGAGCGCGTCCGAGTTCTCAGTCCAGCCGCTCGATCCGCTGCGAGGCGTCCGCCCGCACCAGCGCGAGCTGCCCGGCCAGCGAGCCCCCGTGCAGCCCAGGGATCCGCCCCGCGGGCCACAGCTCGGCCAGGGGCTCCAGCACGAACGCGCGCTGCGCGGCGCGAGGATGCGGCAGCACGAGTCGCGCGTCGTCGAGCACCAGGCCGCCCTCCTCGCCCGCGACGCCGTACAGCAGCAGGTCGAGATCCAGCGTGCGCGGCGCATGGCGATACGGACGCTCGCGGCCGAAGCGCTGCTCGATGGCCTGCAGCGCGTCCAGCAGCGCGTGCGGCGAGCACATCGTCTCGATGCGCGCGACCGCGTTGACGAAGTCGGGGCCGTGGGCGTCCACCGGCGCAGAACGCCAGAACGACGACACCGCGACCCTGGCCGGATCGCCGGCCAGCGAACGCAGCGCGTCCAGCGCGGCGGCGAGCGTCGCGCGCGCGTCGCCGAGGTTGGCGCCCAGCCCGACGAACGCGGTCGCGGGCGCGCCGGATTCAGTCGCCGGAGCCGTCGTCGGCGTCGCCGTCG
>DASVLN010000887.1:0-3397 GCA_036384855.1 Burkholderiaceae bacterium
GGGCGCGAGCGCGGCCTCCGCGGCGAGCGCCTCGCGCACCGCCTCGTCCGGGCCCCAGGCAGCGAACAGCCGGCCCGAGGCCGTGCCCTCGATGCTCATCACCGTGCCGTGGCGCATCGTCACGTGAACCGGCGAGGGCGCTTCCGCGACACGCACCAGCGTCGGGCCGCGGTGGCCCCACACCGCGATCGCCACCGTGTGGCCGGTGGCGCGGGCAAGCTCGTCCAGCCGCACGGTGGCCAGGCGGACGGGATCGTACTGCTGCAGGCCGATCAGGCCCATCTGCAGCGCGAGCGGCCCGAGGCCGTAGCGGCCGCCCTCGGTCTCGCGCTCGACCAGGCCCAGCTTGATGAAGCTCACGAGGTAGGGGTGCGCCTTCCCGGGGCTCATCGCGGCCGCCTGGGCCAGGTCCTTCAGCGCGAGCGGCTGCCCGTGGTGCGCCAGCGCCAGCAGCAGCCGGCCGCCGACCTCGATCGTCTGGATGCCGCGCGGCTCGGACTCGCGGGCGCGCGCGGCGGTGTTCGCGGGAGTGGCGGCAGGCGGGGCGGCGTTCTTCGGCACGGGCGGCGGCAGGGTCGTTGGACAGCGCGGGGCGAGGTGCATTATGATGGCGAAGCGATTCAGCATTGATGAATCGATTCAGCAAAGGTGAAATCGATGGAGACCTCGTCCTCGACCGCCGCGGGCAACGACGCGCTGCACGCCGGCTTCGGCAACCACTTCAGCAGCGAGGCCGTCCCGGGCGCGCTGCCGCAGGGCCGCAACAGCCCGCAGCGCGCGCCGATGGGGCTGTACGCGGAGCTGCTGTCGGGAGCCGCCTTCACCGCGCCGCGCCATGCCAACGTGCGTACGTGGCTTTATCGCCGCCAGCCCTCGGTGCGCTGCGGTCCGTACCAGGCGCTGGAGCATCCGCTGCTCAGGACCGGCGCGCGCGACGGCGTCGACGTGGCGCCCGATCCGCTGCGCTGGCATCCGCAGCCCGTGGCCGCCGGCGCGGGGCGCGACTTCGTCGACGGCCTGCGCACCATGGTCGTCAACGGCGACCCCGACATGCAGGTCGGCGTCGCCGTCCACCTCTACGGCTTCGACCGGCCGATGGGCGAGCGCGCCTTCGCGTGCGCCGACGGCGAGTTGCTGCTCGTCCCGCAGGACGGCGCCCTGCGCGTCACGACGGAGCTGGGCGTGCTGCACGCGGGCCCGGGCGAGATCGTGCTGCTGCCGCGCGGCCTCGTCTTCAAGGTCGATCCGGCCGTCGACGGCGCGGCCTGCAACGGCTACGCGTGCGAGAACTACGGCGCCGCGTTCCGCCTTCCCGAGCTGGGCCCGATCGGCTCCAACGGCCTGGCCAACACGCGCGACTTCATCGCCCCGCGCGCCGCCTTCGACGACGGCCCCGCGCGCCCGTGGACGCTGGTGCGCAAGTTCGGCGGCCGGCTCTGGCAGGCGCCGGCGCAGGCCTCGCCGTTCAACGTCGTCGCCTGGCACGGCAACCTCGCGCCGTACGTCTACGACACGCGCCGCTTCAACACGATCGGCTCGGTCAGCTTCGACCATCCCGACCCGTCGATCTTCACGGTGCTGACCTCGCCCTCGGACACGCCGGGCTGGGCCAACGCCGACTTCGTGATCTTCCCGCCGCGCTGGATGGTCGCCGAGGACACCTTCCGCCCGCCCTGGTACCACCGCAACGTGATGAGCGAGTGCATGGGCCTCGTCTACGGCCAGTACGACGCCAAGGAGGAAGGCTTCCGGCCGGGCGGCCTGTCGCTGCACAACAGCATGGTGCCGCATGGCCCGGACGCCGACGCGTTCGACAAGGCGACCAGCGCCGCCCTCGCGCCGCGCAAGCTCGACAACACGCTCGCGTTCATGGTCGAGAGCCGCTGGCGCCTGCGCCCGACCGCGTTCGCGCTGCAGGGCGGCGCGCTGGACGCGTCGTACGCCGATTGCTGGGCGCCGCTGCGCGACCACTTCACGCCGGGGAACTGAGATGCTCGACTTCACCCACGACCCGCAGGCCCGCAGCTGGGTCGACTCCGCGGAGGCGCCCGACGCCGACTTCCCGCTGCAGAACCTGCCGTTCGGGCGCTTCCGCCGCGCCGCGACGAAGGAGGCTGCGCGGGTCGGCGTCGCCATCGGCGACCGCATCCTGGACCTCGCGGCGCTCGGCGAGCTCGATGCCCAGGTCGCGCCGCTGCTCGGGCCGCTGCTGCACGGCGACCTGAACGCCTTCATGGCGCAGGGCCGCGCGGCGCGGATCGCGCTGCGGCACGCGCTCTTCGCGGGGCTGTCGGCCGAGCCCTCGGGCACGGCCTCGCTGTGGCAGGCGCGGCGCGACACGCTGCTCGTGCCGCAGGACGAGGCGGAGATGGCGCTGCCCTGCCGCATCGGCGACTACACCGACTTCTACACCGGCATCCACCACGCGACGACGGTGGGGCGGCTGTTCCGTCCCGACAACCCGCTGCTGCCGAACTACAAGTGGGTGCCGATCGGCTACCACGGGCGCAGCTCGTCGATCGGCGTCAGCGGGCAGCGCTTCCCGCGTCCGTGGGGCCAGATCAAGGGCGAGGGCGACGAACCCGTCTTCGCGCCCAGCCGCCGGATGGACTACGAGCTCGAGCTCGGCTTCTTCGTCGGTCCGCCCAACGAGTCCGGCACGGTGCTGGACATGGCGCAGGCCGAGGCGTCGCTGTTCGGGGCGACGCTGCTCAACGACTGGTCCGCGCGCGACGTGCAGGCCTGGGAGTACCAGCCGCTGGGGCCCTTCCTCGCGAAGAACTTCGCCACCACGATCTCGCCCTGGATCGTCACGATGGAGGCGCTCGCCCCGTTTCGCGTGCCGTTCGTGCGCGCGGCCGGCGATCCGCAGCCGCTGCCCTACCTGGACTCGCCCGCCAACCGCGAGCGCGGCGCCGTCGCGGTCACGCTGGAGGTCTGGCTGCAGACGCACGGCATGCGCGCGCGCGGGCAATCGGCGCAGCGCATCTCGACCAGCTCGTTCGCAAGCGCCTACTGGACGCCGGCCCAGATGCTCGCCCACCACGCGAGCAACGGCTGCAACCTGCAGCCCGGCGACCTGCTCGGCACCGGCACGCAGAGCGGCCCGAACCCGGGCGAGGGCGGCTCGCTGCTGGAGCTGAGCCTGGGCGGACGCCAGCCCTTCGCGCTGCCCGACGGCGAGCAGCGCAGCTTCCTCGAGGATGGCGACTGCGTCGTCCTGCGCGGCCACTGCAGCGCCCCCGGCGCGCGTCGCATCGGCTTCGGCGACTGCGCCGGCACGGTGCTGCCGGCGATCGAGCGCGGCTGAGCTCCTGGCCGGGCACGAGCCCCGTGCTGGCAGGGCCGACCCACCCGTCGCGCCGACCGCGGGCGGGCGGGCGCCTCGTCGCCGTCA
>DASVLN010000888.1:0-3905 GCA_036384855.1 Burkholderiaceae bacterium
GGCCGCCATCCAGGCCATCGGCGCGCCCGCGGCCGGCCGGTACTGGCCGGCGGACTTCCAGATGCGCACGTAGACCTCCTGCAGCACGTCCTCGGCCTGCGCGCCGCGCCCCACCAGCTGCGCGATGACGCCCAGCAGCCGCGCGGCGGTGGCGTCGTAGAGCATGCGGAACGCGACGCGGTCGCCCAGCGCGCAGCGCGCGATGAGGTCGGCCAGGCGGGCGTCGTCGACGGCGGCGGCCGTGGAGCTCATGGGGCGATCGCTTTCAAGATGGCGCTTCCTCGGGATGCGCCGCATGTGCGGCAGGCGGGCAAAGGGTACGGGCAGGCTGCCGATCCGGCAAGCGCGGGGAGGGCGCCAGCCGGCGCCATGCCCCCGGATGACTGGACTACGCGCGCGCCGTCCGTTCGGATGCGCACGGCCCAGCCGAGCCATGGCAGACTTCACGCGACAGCGGCGCGCCGATCCGGCACAGCGCTTGCTGAGCCGCAAATGAGGGCGGCTCGCGGCGCTGTTCGAGGGCTCGATCCGCCGCCACCTTGCTTCAATGGATGCACGAGTCGCCGCAAACGGAGGTCGCCTTGTCGAACCCAGCCCCCGGGGCCACCGAGCCCCGCACGCCGCACATTCCCATCGCGAGCACGCGCGCGCTGTACCGGCTCGATGCGGTCAGCAAGCGCCTCGAGAAGCTGCAGCAGCAACAGGAGCACGAGACGCTGCGCACCACCTACGAGCGCATGCTCGAGAAAGGCGCGGATCGCTTCCAGGTCAAGCCGGCGGGCCTGCCGGCGATGGAGCACCTCTACGACGAGCTGCCCAACTTCCGCGAGGCGCTGGACGATGTCCGCCGGCAGATCGCCCTGTGCCAGGACAGCCGCGACGCGCTCGAGATCATGCCCATCCTGCTGCTCGGCCCCCCGGGCGTCGGCAAGACGCACTTCGCGCGCGAGGTCGCGCAGCTGCTCGGCACGGGCATGGGCTTCGTCTCCATGAGCTCGCTGACCGCCGGCTGGGTCCTCAGCGGCGCGTCGAGCCAGTGGAAGGGCGCGCGCCCGGGCAAGGTCTTCGAGACGCTGGTCGACGGCGAGTACGCGAACCCGGTGATGGTGGTCGACGAGATCGACAAGGCGCGCGCCGAGCACGCGTACGACCCGCTGGGCTCGCTCTACTCGCTGATGGAGCACGACACCGCCGCCGCCTTCGTCGACGAGTTCGCCGAGGTGCCGATCGACGCGAGCCAGGTGATCTGGATCGCCACCGCCAACGACGAGCGCGCGATCCCCGATCCGATCCTCAACCGCATGAACGTCTACCAGGTGCAGGCGCCCGACCACGACGCCGCGCTGGCGATCGCCCGCCGGCTGTACGCGGAGATCCGCGCCGACCACGACTGGGGCCGGCGCTTCGACGAAGCGGCGCGCGAGGACGTGCTCGAACGCCTGGCCGAGCTCGCCCCGCGCGAGATGCGGCGCGCGCTGATGACCGGCTTCGGCAACGCGCGCCTGGCCGGCCAGGGCGAGATCCGCCTGGACGACCTGCCGGCCGCGGTGGCGCGACGCTCGCGCATCGGCTTCATGCACTGACGCCGCCGGCGACTATCATCGGGCGATGCCCGCCACCCTGGACGGCCGCCTGGTCGTCGCCATCTCGTCGCGCGCGCTGTTCGACTTCGAGGAGGAGAACCGCGTCTTCGAGGGCGCCGACGACGGCGCCTACATGAAGCTGCAGGTCGAACGCCTGGACGCGCCCGCGCGCCCGGGCGTCGCGTTCTCGCTCGTCCAGAAGCTGCTGCGCTTCCGCGATCCGGCGCCGCACGTCGAGGTCGTCATCCTCTCGCGCAACGACCCGATGTCGGGCCTGCGCGTGTTCCGCTCGGCCAAGCACTACGGGCTGCCGATCGAGCGCGGCGTGTTCACGCGCGGGCGTCCGCCGTGGCGCTACCTCAAGCCGCTGCGGGCGCACCTGTTCCTCAGCGCGAACGCCGAGGACGTCCAGTCCGCGCTGGCCGCGGGCGTGCCGGCCGCGACGGTGGCGACGCACTCGGTGCGGGCCTCCGGCTCGTACCCGGACGAGGTGCGGATCGCGTTCGACGGCGACGCCGTGCTGTTCTCCGACGAGTCCGAGCGGGTCTACCAGGCGCAGGGGCTGGACGCCTTCCAGGCGCACGAGCTCGCGCGCGTCGCGACGCCGCTGGCGCCCGGGCCGTTCAAGCCGTTGCTCGAGGCGCTGCACCGGCTGCAGCAGGCGTCGACGGGCGGCATGTCGATCCGCACCGCGCTCGTCACCGCACGCAGCGCGCCGGCGCACGAGCGCGCCGTGCTGACGCTGCGCGACTGGAAGATCGACGTCGACGAGGCGATGTTCCTCGGCGGCCTGCCCAAGGGCCAGTTCCTGCGCGAGTTCGAGCCCGACTTCTTCTTCGACGACCAGACCGGCCACGTCGAAAGCGCCGCCAGCCACGTGCCGGCCGGCCACGTCGCCGCGGGCATCGCCAACCTCGTGGCCGAGGCGGACGCCGCGGGCTGAGCGAATCCGCGGCCCCGCCGTGGCGTGAAGATTCACCGCCGGCGCATTGCGGGAATCCACATATCGAACCGCGGTCCCTTGCCGGCATGGCCTGCGCGGCAGCAGAGTCGAGTCCCCGCCAGACAGGCCCCGCGCACCGCGAAGGGGCCGCAGGAGACAAGCGACATGCCCCGAACGACCTCCGCCCGCGCCCGCGCCTCGCGGCGCCAGCTCGCGACCCTCGTCCTCCTCGCCGCCGCCGGCCTCGCCGCCTGCGACCGCGACCAGCCGCGCGAGCTGCGCATCGGCGTCGTCGTCGCCCAGAGCGGCAGCTCCGCCGCGCGCGGCAAGGATCTGGTCGACGGCGCCCGCCTGGCCGCCGACGAGATCAACGCCGCCATCTACAAGGTCGACGGCCATCCGCTGGTCGTGAAGATCGACGCCCGCGACGACCGCGGCGACAACGAGGCCGCGAAGCAGGCCGCGCTCGCCGCGATCGACGCCGGCGCGAGCGCCATCATCGGGCCGCTGAACACGCCCCAGGCCGCGGTCGCGATCCCGGCGGTCGCCGACAAGGGCGTCCCCGAGCTGATGACGGCCACCGGCGCCTCGCTCGTCGGCCTGGGCAAGGGCAACGTGCTGCGCCTGCTCGCCAACGACGACCGCCAGGGCCGCGCGATGGCCGTCTTCGCGCAGGAGATCTCGCCGGGCAAGCGCATCGCAACGCTGGCCGAGAAGACCGAGTACGGCCGCGGACTCGCGCACAGCTTCGACGACACGCTCAAGGAGAAGGGCGTCACGCCGGTGCTGGCCCTGGAGCTCGACGACGGCCCGTTGCCCGCCGACCTGCCGGCCCGGCTGAAGGCGGCCGGCGTCGAGACCATCGCGCTGTTCGCGCGCGAGCCGCAGCTGAACGCGCTGCTCGCGGCGCTCGAGGCCGCCGGCGAGACCGACGTCACCGTGCTCGGAACGAATGTCGTGCGCAACAAGTCGGTCGCGCTGCGGCCGGTGCGGATCAAGGCGCTGTACGCGACCGCCACCGCGATCGACGCGAAGGAATTCCCCGAGGGCAAGGCCTTCCTCCAGCGCTTCGGCGCGCGCTTCGGCGGCGATCCGGTGTGGGGCGCGCAGATCGCGTACGACGCGGTGTACGCGCTCGCCGACGCCGCCCGCCAGGCGCGCAGCGTCGACGCGTCCGACCTGCTCGCGGCGCTCAAGCGCATCGAGCCGAACACCCGGGTGAACCAGCAGATGCGCTTCGCGCCCTCGGGCGAGCAGGTCTACCCGAACGTCGCCGTCTACAAGGTCGAGCGCGGCGCGTGGCAGCTGCAGATGATGTCGGCGAACTGGTGATGGCGCGGCGCCGGCCGCGCGCGCCGGCTCAGGCGAGCGCGGCCGGG
>DASVLN010000889.1:0-1781 GCA_036384855.1 Burkholderiaceae bacterium
CCGACACGCCCACCGCGAGCGGCCAACTGCTGCCCGTGCGCCCGGCGGGCGCCGCCGCCGCACTGCCGCCGTACGTGTTCGCGGTCGGCGACGAGTTCGACCTGCGCGTGCCCGACGCGCCGCAGTTCGACCAGACGCTCAAGGTGCGCCCCGACGGCAAGGTGAGCCTCGCGCTGGTGGGCAGCGTCTACGCGCAGGGCCGCACGCCCGAGGACGTCGAGGGCGAGATCCGCGAGCGCCTGCACGCGCTCGGCGGCGCCCCGGGCGCGCGCGAGTACCTGCTGCAGCCCAACGACGAGATCGAGGTCAAGTTCCCGTACACGCCGGCGCTCAACGAGGCGCAGCGCATCCGCCCCGACGGCAAGATCCAGATGCAGGAGATCGGCACCGTCGTCGCCGAGGGCCTGAGCCCCGAGGAGCTGCAGCAGCGCCTGAAGGCCGCCTACGCGCGCGTGCTGCGCCATCCCGAGCTCTCGGTGATCGTGCGCAGCGTCACGACGCAGAACGTGCGCGTGAGCACCGCCGCGGGCCCGGTCACGGCGCGTGCGGGCCTGGGCGCGCTGGACCCGACCCTCATCGTGCGCACCACGCAGGCGCCGCAGGTCTTCGTGACGGGCGAGGTCGGCAAGCCGGGCGTGCTCGCGTGGCGCCCGGGCTTCAGCCTCGTGCAGGCGCTGGCCGAGGCCGGCGGCGCGCTGCCCACCGGGGACGGCGCGCACATCGTCGTGCTGCGCCGCGGCGCCGGCGCACCCGGCCAGCCGGACGGGGTGCAGGTGCTGCGCCTGGACCTGCCCAGGGACTTCGCGCGCCAGCCCGATCGCGACGTCGCGCTGCAGCCGTTCGACGTCGTGCTGCTGCCGCGCTCCGACATCGCGGTGATGGGCGACAAGCTCAACGCGTACGTCCTCAACCTGCTGCCGCCGCTGAAGAACAGCTCCTTCGGCTTCGTGTACGACCTGAGCTCGAGCAACTCGATCATCCGCTGATCCCGGCCGATCCGCACGACGCCCGAAAGACGCCATGCAAGGACCTTCCTCCACCTTGTTCCCCCCGGGGCAGCCGAGCTCGGCGCCGCCGCGCAGCCTGCGCGACCTCGTCGCCGCGCTGTACCGCCAGGCGGGGCTGGTCGCGATCTGCGCGCTGGTCGGCACCGCGGCCTCGCTCGCGCTGTACGCGCGCCAGCCGCGCGTCTACACCTCCAGCGCGAAAGTCTGGGTGCAGACCGAGCAGCAGGGCTCGCCGTCCTTCCTCTCGGGCATCGCGGCCTACCGCGAGACGCCGTATCCCGATCCGGTCAACCGCAAGATCGAGACCGAGATCGAGCTGATGCTCACGCGCACCAACGCGCAGGCGGTGGTCGAGAAGCTCGGCATCCGCGACGACCAGCTCGCCCGCGGCGGCGCGTCCCGGCCGCATCCCGGGGCGACGCCGGGCGACGAGCGCGCGCACACCGTCGACCTGTTCCTGGACGGCCTGGCGGTCGAGCCGCTGCGCTCGAAGACGGCGGACACGTCGTCCAACGTGCTGGAGGTGAAGTTCGAGTGCACCGACCGCGCCCTCGCGCCGGTGGCGCTGCAGGCCTTCCTCGACAACTACCTGCAGCTCGGCGCGCAGCAGAACCGCCGCCTGGGCGAGACGACCTCGCGCGTGATCGAGACCCAGCTCGCGCAGGCCAAGGACGAGCTGCGCCAGGCGGAGGATGGCATCGTCGCGCTGCTGGTGCGCGACGGCGGTCGCAGCGCGCGGCCGGCCGACGCGGCGGCGCTGGCCGCGGGCGGGTC
>DASVLN010000890.1:0-5945 GCA_036384855.1 Burkholderiaceae bacterium
GGACGGCCTACGGGCCGGTGCGGCCCCTCGTGGGCGTCCTGTTCACGGACACCGTCGGCGACAACCGGGCGACCTTCTCCAACCCGGACGGCAGCACCGCCAGCGGCAACCCGAGCCGGAGCGCCGAAGTGCTCGCGGGCGCCGAGTTCGCGCTCGCCGCCAACGGCCTGCGGCTGCGCCTCGCCGCGGGGCTGCAGGCGAGCAACCTGTCCAGCGGCGGCGGCCACGAGCGCTTCACGCGCGTGCCGCTCGAGGCGACGCTGATGTATCCGGTCGGCGAGCAGCTGCGCGTCGGCGGCGGCCTGCGCTACGCCGCGCGCCTGCGCTTCGGCGGCGCGGGCGGCGGCACCTCCGACCAGCTGAACGCGACGCCCGGCGTCATCGGTGCCGTGGACTACCGCCTGTCGCCGCACCTGCTCGCCGACTTCCGCTACGTCTACGAGCGCTACGAGGTCTCCGGCAGCGGCGACTACGAGGCCAGCCACTGGGGCGTCGGCCTGACGGCCATGTACTGACGCGGGCGCGGCGCGCGTCGTCGGTTTTCGCCCACGGTCGAGCAGGCCGCGCAGGGCGTGCTGGCTATGATCGACCGGCTGCGGGGCGGGCGTCCCGCCCGCTCGCCGCACAGGGAGGACCGGCAGCGCCGCGTCCACGATCACCGTGAGAAGGATCGCCATGAAACACGCCCGTCGCGCCGCGGCCGCCGCCGCCGCCGCCATCGCCCTGCTCTGTCCCGTCCTCGCCTGCGCGCAGGCCGACATGGCGCCGCCCGGCGCCGTCGCGATCCACCCGGTCATCGGCGGCGGGCTGACCGCCGGCGGCGACAAGCTGCTGGCCGTGCGCTACACCGACGGCGACACGCGCACGCTGCGCGCCGGCCAGCTGCTGCAGGTCTGGGCCGGCCTCGACGTGCGGCCGGTGGACTCGCCGGTCTCCTTCCTCGCCACCGTCGGCTACCACAGCGACAGCGCCGGCGGCTGGAACGGCTCGGTTCGCTTCGAGCGCTTCCCCATCGAGGCCTCCGTGCTCTGGAGCCCCGCGCCCGCCTTCCGGATCGGCGTCGGCGCGCGCTACGCCGCGGGCGCGGCGGTGCGCAGCACGGGCGTGGTCGACGACATCCCGAACCCGCACTTCAAGTCGCGCCTGGGCGGCCTCGTTCTGGCGGAGTGGCTCGTCACCCCGCACCAGGGCGTGCAGCTGCGCTACGTGCACGAGACCTACCGCCTCTCCGGCCAGTCCATCGACGGCAGCCACGGCGGCCTCGGCTACAGCTTCTACTTCTGAAGCCGACGCGGCGCGCGGCGCGGCCGAGCGTCGCGGAGCCGAACGCGAGGTTTCGATCGCGCGGCCCGTTGCCGGCGGATCGTGCGATCCGTCACGCCTGGGCGGTGGTGCCGTCGCGCGAACGCGACGCCGGTCGCGGACGTTCCTTCGCCGCCCGGTAGCATGCGCGCGCCGCGCCAAGGCGTCGGGGAGGGCTCTGCGCCGCCGGCATCACACGAGAACATCCCATCATGAGGAAGATCCTTGCCTGCGCCGCGCTCGGCGCCGCGCTGCTCGCGCCCGCATTCGCCCACGCGGCGAGCGACGACAGCGGCCTGCACCCCGTCATCGGCATGCTCCTGACCGGCGGCGGCTCCAAGACCGTGCAGGTGCAGTACACCGACGGCACCGGCTACACGATGCGCGCCGGCCAGTTGTTCCAGCTTTACGGCGGCGCGGAATACCGCGTGCCCGACAGCGGCGTCGCCGTCCAGGTCAGCATCGGCTACCACTTCGACTCGGCCGGCGGCGACAACGGCGACGTGCGCTTCACGCGCTATCCGATCGAGGCGCTCGTGCTGTACCAGCTCGCGCCGCAATGGCGCCTGGGCGCGGGCGTGCGCGACGCCACCAACGCCAAGCTTCATGGCAGCGGCGCCGGCGAGGGCATCGACGCGAAGTTCGACTCGTCGATCGGCGCGATCGTGCAGGCCGAGTGGCTGCCGAGCCCGCGCTGGGGCGTGCAGCTGCGCTACGTGCACGAGACCTACAAGCTCAAGGACGCCACCGACGACCCGCGCATCAGCGGCAACCACGTCGGCCTGGGCACCGCCTACTACTTCTGACTCCGACGCCCTGATCCGGCGCCCTGGCGGCGCGTCCGCCAGCGAAACGGCCACCCGCGGGTGGCCGTTGCTCATGGCGACGCGCGATCGCCGCGGCCGCGCCGGATCACTCCTCGGCGTCCGCCTTCTTGCGAGCGGCGGTCTTCTTCGCCGCCGGCGCCTTGGCCGCGCGCGGCTCGAACTCGAAGTTCACCTTGCCCTCCTTCTTGTCGTAGGCGAGGAAGGCCTTGAACTTGCGGCGCGTCTTGTTGGAGACGAAATTCTCCAGCAGGTCGGTCTTGCCGGTGGCCAGCAGCTTGTGCATCTGCTCGTGCGAGACGGGCTGCTGCAGGATGATCTTGCCGCTCTTGAAGTCGCAGGTGACGTGCGCGCCCACCGCATGCTCGCAGACGTAGGAGTTGCCGAACTCGAACACGCGTCCCTTGCACTTCGGGCACGCGCCGAGCGATTCCTGGCCCTCGAAGCTCACCGGCTCGCCCTCGCCCTCGGCCTTCTTCGCGTCCTCGCCGAAGTCGAATTCGAGCTTCCAGTTGCGGATCTCGTCGTCGTAGGCGAGCTTGAGCTCCGCCACGAACGGGAAGCCCGCCTTGGAGCGGAAGCCGTCCAGCGGCCCGATGTGCTTGTCGCGCAGGAAGGCATCGGCCTCCGCGGCGTCGAAGGCGCGGCCGGCGGGGATCTTGGTGATCGAGAACTCGCACGAGTCGGTGCCGTCGCCGCGCGGGCCGGTGCAGGTGAAGCGGCGGTAGTTCTCCTTGACCACGCCGCCGCAGTTCGGGCACGGCGTCGTCAGCGTCGCGTAGTCGCCGGGGATCGTGTCGCGGTCGTACTCCTTGGCCTTCTTGACGATGCGCTCGGCCATGCGCGCGATGTCGGTCATGAAGGCGTCGCGCGAAAGCCGGCCGTGCTCCATCTCCGACAGCTGGAACTCCCAGTTGCCGGTCAGTTCGGGACGTGTCAGGTCCTCGACGCCCAGGCCCCGGAGCAGCGTCATCAGCTGGAACGCCTTGGCCGTCGGGATGAGGTCGCGGCCCTCGCGCAGCATGTACTTCTCGTTGATGAGGCCTTCGATGATCTGCGCCCGCGTCGCCGGCGTGCCCAGGCCCTTTTCGGACATGGCCTCACGCAGCTCCTCGTCGTCGATCATCTTGCCCGCGCCTTCCATCGCGGACAGCAGCGTCGCCTCGTTGTAGCGCGCCGGCGGGCGCGTCTTCAGGCCCACGGCCTCGACCGACTCGTTGCGCACCGTCTCGCCCTTGGCCACCGGCACGAGGGTGGCGTCCTCGTCCTGCGCCTCCTTGCCGTAGACGGCCAGCCAGCCCGGGTTCACGAGCACCTTGCCGTTGGTCTGGAAGCGGTGCTCGCCGACCTGCGTCAGGCGCGTCGTGACCTGGTATTCGGCGCTCGGGAAGAACACGGCGATGAAGCGCTTGACGACGAGGTCGTAGAGCTTGGCCTCGGCCTCCGAGAGCGACTTGGGCGCCTGCAGCGTCGGGATGATCGCGAAGTGGTCCGAGATCTTCGAGTTGTCGAAGACGCGCTTGGTCGGCTTGACGTAGCTCTCCTTGAGCGCCTTGGCCGCATGCGGCGAGAGCTCGCGCAGCGGGCCCGGCAGGTCCTCGGTCGCGAGCATCTTCAGCGTGTCCTTGACGACCGGCAGGTAGTCCTCGGGCAGCGCGCGCGCGTCCGTCCGCGGGTAGGTGAGCACCTTGTGCTTCTCGTAGAGCGCCTGTGCGAGCGACAGCGTCGTCTTCGCCGAGAACCCGAAGCGGCCGTTGGCCTCGCGCTGCAGGCTGGTGAGGTCGTACAGCAGCGGGCTCGCGGACGTGCTCGGCTTCGATTCCTCCGTCACGGCGCCGGGCTGGCCCAGCACCGCGCGCGCGATCGCCTCGGCCTTCGCCTTGTCCCAGACGCGGTCGGCGCGCGCGTCGGCGTCGTCGCCCTTCTTGAACCCCGGGTCGACCCACTTGGCGTCGTACTGGCCGGCCTGGGCGTCGAAGGTGGCGCGGATCTCCCAGTAGTCGCGCGGCACGTGCTTGCGGATCTTCTCCTCGCGCTCGACGACGATGGACAGCGTCGGCGTCTGCACGCGCCCGACCGTCGTGAGGAAGAAGCCGCCGTCGCGCGAGTTGAACGCGGTCATCGCGCGGGTGCCGTTGATGCCGACCAGCCAGTCGGCCTCCGAGCGGCTGCGCGCGGCCGACGCGAGACCCTGCATCTGCTGGTCGCTGCGCAGCTGCTCGAAGCCGTCGCGGATCGCCTGCGGCGTCATGCTCTGCAGCCACAGGCGGCGGATCGGCTTGTCGAGCTTGCCGCGCGCGGGCTCGGCGAACTGCACGATGAGTCGGAAGATCAGCTCGCCCTCGCGCCCCGCGTCGCAGGCGTTGATCAGCTCGGTGATGTCCTTGCGCCGCACGAGCTTGACGACCGCGTTCAGACGCGTCTTGGCCTTCTCGATGGGCGCGAGGTCGAAGTGCGGCGGCACGACCGGCAGGTTGGCGAAGCTCCACTTGCCGCGCTTGACGTCGTACTCCTCGGGGGCCTTGATCTCGACCAGGTGGCCCACGGCCGACGTGACGACATAGCGGTCGTTCTCGAAGTACTCGGCGGCCTTCTCGAACTTGCCCGAGGTCGGCGTGAGCGCCCGGACGATGTCCTGCGCCACGCTGGGCTTTTCGGCGATGATCAGTGACTTTGTCATTTATTTACCTTGAACCGGGCAGGACACTCCGAAGCCCTGCCTAAAATGCGTCTCTCGCGCGCGCCCGCGCTCACATACGCGCGCGCGCCCACAATTTCAATGTACCGAATGACGTCGAAGCTGCAAGCGCAAAACCATACCGCCCCGGGCGGCCGCCGGATCCAGGTGCGACGCAGCGGCGTCCACGGCAAGGGCGTCTTCGCCGCCCGCGACCTCGCGCGCGGCGAGGTCCTGATCGAGTACATCGGCGAGCGCATCACCTGGGAGGAGGCGCTCGACCGCCATCCCCACGACCCGTTGCAGCCCGACCACACGTTCTATTTCCACCTCACGGACGACTGCGTCATCGACGCCAACGTCGGCGGCAACGCCTCGCGCTGGATCAACCACGCCTGCTCGCCCAACTGCGAGGCCGACGAGGTCGACGGCCGCGTGTTCATCAAGGCGCGCAAGGCGATCAAGGCGGGCGAGGAGCTGTTCTACGACTACGGCCTGATCATCGACGAGCCGTACACGAAGGCGCTGAAGAAGCGCTTCGAATGCCGCTGCGGCACACCCCGCTGCCGCGGCACCATGCTGTCGCCCAAGCGCTGACGTCCCCCGTGACCGCCCCGCAGGCCGCCCCGTCCCGCCGCGCCGACGCCGCGCCGGAGCCCGTGCACTGGGGCGCCGAGGCGCTCTGGGAGGCGCTGGTGCCCGTGCTGCCCGGGCTGTCGATCGAGGTGGTCGAGCGGCTCGACTCCACCAACAGCGAACTCACGGAGCGCCTGCGCCGCGCGTCGCGCGTGCAGCAGGATCGCGGCGGCCGCCAGGACGACCTGTTCCCGCAACTGCTGGTCGCGACGCACCAGACCGCCGGCCGCGGGCGCCTGGGACGGCGCTGGCACTCGGCGCCGGGCAGCTCGCTCACGTTCTCGCTCGCGCTGGCATTGCAGCGGGCGGACTGGTCGGGGCTGTCGCTGGCGGTCGGGCTCGCCGTCGTCGACGCGCTCGACCCGCACGGCCGCCACCTCGGCCTGAAGTGGCCCAACGACCTCATCCTGCTCGACGGCCGCGCCGAGGACGGCGCGCCGCGCCTGGGCCGCAAGCTCGGCGGCATCCTGATCGAGTCCGTGGCGGTCGGCAGCCGGCGCGCGGCC
>DASVLN010000891.1:0-3640 GCA_036384855.1 Burkholderiaceae bacterium
GCCTTCGGGCTGCCCGACGGCGCGGCGACGCTGCTCACCTGGGGCGGGCTCCGCGGGGGCCTGTCGTTGGCGATGGCGCTCGCGCTGCCGGCGGGGGTCTCGCGCGACGTGCTGGGCGCGCTCGCCTATGCGGTCGTGGCCTTCGCGATCCTCGTGCAAGGTTCGACGTTTGCCCGTCTCGTTCGGGGCGGCGGACGTCGCTGACGGCGCGCGCGTGCCAGAATCGCGCCCTCACCAAGAACGACGAGGGACCACGTGGACCTGAGAGTACGGATCAAGATCACCGACGAGCTGAGCGAGGACGTCATCGAGTCCACCGGCGAACTCGACCTGGCGAGCGGCGAGATCCGCAACGTCGAGTACGAAGACTGGGACGTCGAGGCCCAGGGCCAGCCCGTGCACGCCGAGGACTACGAGTTCACCGTCGGCACCTTGTCCAACAATGGCAAGGACGTGGAGTTCAAGGTCGACGTCAACCGTGCGACCGGCGCGTACTCGGTCAGCCCGAGCGAGCTGCTCGAGATCAAGGTGCGCGCGGCGCAGCTGTTCGCGGGCCTGTCGGGCAAGGACATGGCCGCCCGCGGCCCCGGCCCGAAGGCGACGCCCGCCGGCAAGGGCCGCGGCCGCCTGCATTGATCGCGCGGCCGGGCCGCCCGGAAAGCGAAAAGGCCGCGCGAGCGGCCTTTCGCGTTTGCGCACGACGCCGGCGGGCGGCGTCGCGATCGCGCGGATCAGCCGCCGCGGTGCCAGCCGCCGCCGTAGTAGCCGTGGCCGTAGTAGCCGCGGCCGCCGTAGCCCCAGGGCGCCACGCAGCAGCCGCTCATCGCGGCCACCAGGATCGCCAGCGTGCCCCAGCGCACGATCTTCGACTTCGTCTTCATCATCCAACTCCTGAGGCCGCAACAGCGCTGCCTGCCGGTTCAACGTGCATTCAGCGGGCCCGATGACTTGCCCGAGGTTTCGCGGATGCAAAGAGACGTAAACACCCCGGCCGCCAGCCCCTCGTCTGCCGGATGAAGCGAGCATGCATGCGCCCTTGCTGCTCGACGGCAGGCCGCGGCCGCGGCGTCAACCGTCGCGCAGGGCCTGCCGTTGAACCACGAGGGGCGCAGCTGGCGCCGCGGTCGACGCGACGGGCGCGCCCGTTGCCACTGTCCTCAACAACGAATGGATGGAACATCATGATCAAGCACCTCGCGATCCTGTCGAGCGCCGTCGTGGCCGCTGCCGCGCTGTCGGGCTGCATCGTCGCCGCGCCGCCTCCGGCGTATGGCGTCGCCTACACGCCGCCGCCGGGGGTGGTCTACGTCGCCCCGACCTACGCCGCGCCCGGCCCGGGCTGGGAATGGCGCTACCACGCGACCTACGGCTGGGGGTGGTGGCACCCGCAGCGCGGCTGGCACCGCGGCTGGCGCTGAGCCTCGCGCGCTCGTCGCGATAGCTGGGCCGGCTAACCGACAAGTGCAGCGTAATGGTCTCGTGCGACTGGCCGGGAGGCGGGTCGCGCGCCGCGAACGAGCCGCCGCGCGCCGACGCCCCCAGCCGCATTTCGGGCGCGGCATCCCGCATTTGGTCACCTCGCGCCGGCGCATGCCGGGCCTGCCCGTAACATGTGCCCATGCCCGAACGCGACCCCGCCCTGTCCGCCTCCTTCGCCCACGATGGCGGAGGCGACCGGCGCGTGTGGCTCACGTACGCCGGCGCCTGCCTGCTGGCGTGGCTGCTGTACGTGCTGGCCGGCGCCGAGTTCGAGCGCGGGCTGTGGCAGCTCTGGGAGGCCGTCTACCAGGCGACGCTGAGCCTGTGGGCGCCGATGGCGATCGGCACCGCGGCGCTGCCGTGGGTTCGCATGCTGCAGCGGCGCGAGCTCGGCGGCGCGGCCGCCGCGTCCCTGCACGTGCTGGCGGCGCTCGTCTTCGGCGGGCTTTGGCAGTTGCTGGACTTCTCGCTCGCCTGGCTGATGTACGGCCCCGACCATGCACGCGCCGTGCTGATGCAGACCGTGCTGTGGCGCGCGATCTGGGGCGCCGTCGTGTACGCCGCGGTCGCGACCGCCTTCACCGCGATGCTGCAGACGCGTCGCGCCCGCCGCGCCGCGATCGCCGCGGCGCAGGCCGAGTCGGCGCTCGCGCGCGCCGAGCTCGCCGTGATCAGCGGCAAGCTCAATCCGCACTTCCTGTTCAACACGCTCAACTCCATCATCGCGCTCACGCGCAAGGACGCCGCCGGCGCCGAGGCCGCGCTGATGCGCTTCGCGGGCATGCTGCGCTACGTCCTCGACACCAAGCGCAGCGCCGCCGACCGCGTGCCGCTGGCCGACGAGATCGAGTTCGTGCGCGACTACCTGGCGCTCGAGAGCCTGCGCCTGGGCGCGCGGCTGGGCATCGACTGGGAGATCGATCCCGGCACGATGGCCGACGAGATCCCGCCGTTGAGCCTGCAGCCGCTGGTCGAGAACAGCATCGTCCACGGCATCGCCCCGCGCGTGCGCGGCGGTCGCATCCGCATCCGCAGCGCGCGCGACGCCGCGGGCGAAGGCCTCGCGCTGAGCGTCGAGGACGACGGCCCCGGCTGCGACCCCGCCACGCTGGACGACCCCTCCGACGCCGCCCGCCGCGGCATCGGGCTGGGCGCGCTCCGGCGCCGCTTCGCCCTCGACTACGACGGCCGCGCCCGGCTCCAGGTGCGCACCGCGCCCGGGGCCGGCTTTCGCGTCGATCTCTGGATCCCGCAGACATGAGCGCCCGCCCGGCCGCCCCAGGGGCGCTCGCACCGCAGGCCGGCAGGCCGGAGGCTTTCCAATGACCGTCACCGAACGCACCCGCGTCCTCATCGCCGAGGACGAACCGCTGGCCGCCGAGGCGCTCGCCGCCTGGGTCGCCGAGATGCCGCAGCTCGAACTCGCCGCCACCTGCGGCGACGGCGAGAGCGCGCTCGCGCAGATCCGCGCGCTGCAGCCCGGACTCGTGCTGATGGACATCCAGATGCCGGGCCTGACCGGGCTGCAGGTGCTGCGTGCGCTCGCCGACGACGGCGGCCCGCGCCCGGCCGTCATCTTCACGACCGCCTACGACGAGCACGCGCTCGCAGCGTTCGAGCTGCACGCCGTCGACTACCTGCTCAAGCCCTTCGCGCGCGAGCGCTTCGTCGAGGCCGTGGAGCACGCGCTGCAGGCCGGCGGACGCGGTGACGCGGCGGGCGCGGCCGAGGCGCTCGAGCGCCCCGCGGGCGAGCCGATGACGCGCGTGCTGGTGCGCGACCAGGGCAAGATCTTCCCGCTGCAGGTCGAGACGATCGAGTACCTGCGCTCCGACACCAAGTACACGGCGCTCGCCTGCCGCGGGCGCCAGTTCCTGGTGCGCCTGCCGATCACCACCTTCGAGCAGCGGCTCGACCCCGCGCGCTTCCTCAAGCTGCACCGCAGCTGCATCGTCAACCTGGATTTCGTCGAGTCGATGGTGCCCGACGAGAACTCGCAGCTGGTCGTGCAGATGACGGACGGCACGCGCATCACGGCCAACCGCGAGGTCTCCAAGCGGCTTCGGGAGCAATCGATATGAGCACGCCGCGCGCCTCGCGCGCCATTTCGCGACCCTTCGCTCGCGCCGTCGCGGTCGCGGCGCTCGCCGCGGGGCTGCTG
>DASVLN010000892.1:0-2507 GCA_036384855.1 Burkholderiaceae bacterium
CCGGTCGCGGAAGGCGACGTAGGCGTCGTCGCCGGGCAGGCTGTCGGAAGCGAGCTCGCTGTCGCGCCGGTCGTTGGCCGCCCGCAGCGGATCGCCGCGTTGCGCCCACGGGTCGAAGGACGGCATCGCGAGCACGCTGTCGGGGATCGCGATGGTCAGCGTCGGCACGCTGGCCGCGGCCTCGCCGACGGGTGCCTGGCGGCCCGAGGGCGCCGGTGTCTCGCCCAGCACCGGGAAGGACGCGGCGGCTGCCGGGTCGTCGGGGCCACCCAGCGTCACCACGCGCGCGCCGCGCTCCGGAAGGCGCGGGTCGGCGATGCGGCGCAAGGCGTCGCGGAAGTCGGCGGCGCTCAAGTAGCGCTGGTTCGGGTCGTGGGCGAGCGCGCGCGCGACGATGGCGTCGAACGCCTGCGGGCGCTGCGCCTCGGCCACCATGCTGGGCGGCCGGAGCGTGGCGCCGAGGCCGGAGAAGTCGCCCGCGTCCGCGAAAGGCTCGCGGCCGGTCAGCATGCGGTAGAGCAAGGCGCCGGCGGCGTAGACGTCCACGCGGTGGTCGATCAGGCGGCCCGTGACGTACTCCGGCGCAATGCCCGCGAGCGCGCCCGAGCGCCCTTCCGCGCGCGCGAGCCCGAAATCGGAGAGCTTGACCTGGCCCGAGCCGGCGATCAGCACGTTGCCGGGCTTGACGTCGCCGTGGCGGACGCCCGCGGCGTGCGCGGCCTCGAGCGCGTCCAGCACCTGTTCCATCACCTCCAGCAGGACGGCCTGCGCCGGCAGCGGCGTGACGCCCAGCCACTGCCCGAGGTTGAGCCCGGCGACGTGCTCCATCGCGATGAAGGGACGGCCCTCGTACTCGCCGATCTCGTAAACCTGGACGACGCCCGGATGCGCCAGCCGCCCGACGGCCTGCGCCTGCTCGCGCAGCCGCGCGGCGAAGGCCTGGGCGGCGCGCGCGTCGGCGGCCAGCGTGCCATGCAGCGACTTCACCGCGACCACGCGCGGCACCGCGGCGTCGAAGGCCTTGTAGACCACGCCGCTCACGCCTTCGCCGATCACGCCGGTGATCCGGTACTTGCCAACCTTGTCGGGCGCGTTGCTCACGATCGTCACGGTGTCCTCAGGGCTTCCCTCGGCCCGCTCGGCGGCCGCGCCGGGCGAAGGCGCGTCGCATCGTCGCTGCGGGCGATGTTGTCGTGTCGGCAAGTCGCCGGAGAGACCTCCAACGTCGCCCTCGCCCGTGTATCCGGGCTGCGTCCGGCGCGCGGCCGCGGAGGGCGGCGGCTCGTGGCCGGAAAGGCTGTCGGGCGATTCTCTCATGAGGGATGCGTCGCGGCACGTGATTTGCCGAAGCTTCACATGCCGTGCCTGAGCCACCGTTACAACGCGTTGGCGTCTTCCGGCACGCGGCGACGGCCGGCCCCCCGCCGCGCCGGCCGCCGCGCCTGACACCCCCGTGGAGAACCCGCCCATGCATTCCCCCGTCGCCGAGCCGGCCGTCACCCACGCCCCGGCCCGCCGTCCCGGCCGCTCCCTGCCCGCCCTGGTCGTCTTCTCGCCGCTGCGGTGGCAGTTCGATTGGCAACGTCCGCAACAATTGTTGACCCGGCTTGCAAAGCATTACCGGGTGCTCTACGTCGAGGAACCCGTCACCACGCACGCCGACGACTACCTGGCCGCCAGCTGCCCCGCGCCGGGCGTCGAGGTGCTGGTGCCGCACACCCGCGTCGACGCGCCCGGCTTCGCCGCCGCCCAGATCGCGCCCGTCCAGGCGCTGCTCGCCGAGCACCTGCGCCGCACCGGTGTCGAGCGGCCGCTGGTCTGGCTCTACACGCCGATGGCGCAGCCGCTGGTCGAGCCGCTGCAGCCGCGCGGCGTGCTCGTCGACGTGATCGAGGATGTCGCCGCGGACCCGACGGCGCCAGCCGTGCTCCACGAACGCGAGGCCGCGCTGATGGCGCTGGCCGACGTCGTCGTCGCGGGCGGGCCCTCGCTGTACCAGTCGCGCCGCGGCCTGCACGCGAGCGTGCACTGCATCCCGAACGCCGTCGACGCCGACCACTTCGCGCCGCCGTCGCCCCACGACACGTCGATCGAGGCGGTATCGGCGCGCTCGCTGCATGCGGTGATCCCCGGCCCGCGGCTGGGCTGGTTCGGCGTCGTCGACGAGCGGCTCGACTTCGCGCTGATCGACCGCCTTGCGCGGCTGCGGCCCGACTGGCACCTGGTGCTCGCGGGGCCCGTGCTGGTCGACCCCGCGACGCTGCCGCGCCGCCCCAACATCCACTGGATCGGCCCGCAGACCTACGCGATCCGCCCGCACCTGCTCTCGCATTGGGACGCGTGCATCCTCCCGCTGCGCTGCGACGAGGCCGCCCGCCACGCCAGCCCGCCCGCGGTGCTGGAATTCCTGGCCGGCCAGAAGCCGGTCGTCAGCACGCCGGTGCACGACGTCGTCGCGCTGCACGGCCACATCGTGCGGCTGGCGCCCGACGCCGACGGCTTCGCGG
>DASVLN010000893.1:0-13220 GCA_036384855.1 Burkholderiaceae bacterium
CAGGGTCGGCGTGCTCGTGGCGAGCGCGGCGACGACGGCCGGCGACAGGGCGCTCAGCGGCGCCGGGCCGCTGCCGGCCGCGGCGGTGGCGTCGACGACTGCCCGGCCCGACAGCCGCTCGCGCAGGCGCGAAAGCAGTCCGTCGGTCGAGTTGGCGCCGTCAGCGTTCGCGAGCTCGGGCACGCGGCGCGCGCCCGTGAAGCGACGCGCCCAGTAGGAGATGTTGATGTCCTCGATGCGCACCGACTCGCCGGTGCGCGGCGCGTGGATGAACTTGCCGTCGCCCAGGTAGATGCCGACGTGCGAGAAGGTGCGGCGCATCGTGTCGAAGAACACGAGGTCGCCCGGCTTCAGGTCCTTGCGGTCGACCTTGGCGAGGTTGGGATCGTTGGCCTGCTCGTTCGCGCGATGCGGGAGGATGTGGCCGATGCTGTTCTCGAAGACGTAGCGCGTGAAGCCCGAGCAGTCGAAGCCCGTCTCGGCCGAGGTGCCGCCGAGCTTGTAGCGCACGCCCAGGAAGTTCATGGCCGAGTCGACCAGGTTGGTCGCCCCGTCGCGCACGTGCGTGACGATCTGGCCGCCTTGCGAGAGGAGCTCCGTGCCGCCGCTGGCGACCTTGTCCGCGACGGTGCCGAACAGCCCGCGCTCGCCCGCGGGCGGCAGGATGGGCTCGTGGGCCGACTGCGGAGCCGCCTGCGCCGCGAGCAGGGGCGCGACGAGCGCCGCCGACGCGACCAGACTCCTCACTCCTGCTCGACAGGAGAGGTGGCGCGTCGACCCGGCGGCCGCGGCCCCTCGGCTTTTCTCGGTAATTCTCACAGGGCAAGCATAGCGGATGCCAGCTTTTGCAGTCAATCTGGGGGACGGGGAAAACCCGCGCAAATACAAAGACTTGCGCTACGAAACGGGCTGTTTCGACATGGCCGCGCACGCATTCGAGACCCCGAATATGCAACCGGGCGCAAGGCGGTCGGAAATTCCGACGGCACGCAACGACAATCGCGCGACGTCCGCCGCCCGACCGCAAGCGCGCCGCTGCCCGATCCCCGGGGGCGCGCAGGGGGCGGCAGCCCCGAATCCCCAGCGTCATTCCCTTCGATGAAACCTGTCTTCCTCGCCGCCGCCGTCGCGATGGCCGCGTTGCTGGCCGCCGCGCCGCCGGCGGATGCGGCGCGCAAGCGTGTCGCCCATCCTGCGCAGAAAAGGCGCGTGCCGGCCAAGGCCGCGCCGGCCGCCGTGCCCCCGGGCCCGAGCTTCCCCAACTTCCAGAACGCGCCGTCCGTCGCCTCGGCCTGCACGGTCGGGCTGGAAGGCGCCCAGCAGCGCGCCAAGGCGCTCGAGAAGCGCCGCCCGGGCCTCGACTGGCTGAAGGCCTGGGACGAGCTCTACACCTGGGAGGAGGACCAGAGCAACGCGCTCACGTTCCTGAAGAACGTCCATCCCAACGCGGACATCCGCGCCGCCGCCGAGACCTGCGAGCTGCGCTGGCAGGACTTCCAGTCCACGCTCAGCCTGAACGAGGCGATCTACCGCGGTGGCAGGCAGTCCCAGCCGCTGCTCAAGGATCCGATCGATCGCCGCGCCGTCGAGGTCGCGCTGCAGGGCTTCGAGGACTCGGGCGTCGCGCTGCCCGCCGACAGGCGCGCGCACGCCAAGGACCTTTCCGATCGCATCGTCGCGCTCGGCCAGCAGTTCCAGAAGAACATCCGCGACGACCACACGCACGTCGCGTTCACCGAGGCCGAGCTGAAGGGCGTGCCCGACGGCGTCTGGAAGGACGCCCCGCGCGACGCCGACGGCCGCATCGAGCTGGGCATCGACGACCCGAGCTTCTACCCCGTGATGCAGTACGCCGAGGACGCCGGCGCGCGCGAGCGCATGTGGCGCGCGAAGACGAACCAGGGCGGCCCCGAGAACCTGAAGGTGCTCGCGCAGATCACGAAGGCGCGGCTCGACTACGCGAAGCTGCTCGGCTTCCCGAGCTACGCCGATTACCTGCTGCGCCGGCGCATGGCCGAGAACCCGGCACGCGTCGAGAAATTCCTCGACGACGTCCATGCCGCCGTCGCCGACGAGGAAAAGCGCGACATCGCCGAGTTGCGCGACGCGAAGGCGCGCCAGCTGGGCCAGCCCGTCGACGCGGTCAAGGTGCAGCGCTGGGATCCGATGTTCTATTCCGAGCGGCTGCGGCGCGAGAAGTACGCGGTCGACGACGAGGCTTTCCGGCCGTACTTCCCGCCGCAGGAGAGCCTGCGCTTCGTCATGCGCATCGCGGAGAAGCTGTTCAACGTCCGCTACGACCGCATCGAAGGCACGTGGTGGGCGCCGGACGTGCAGGCCTATTCGGTCACCGACCTCGCGACCAACAGGAAGATCGCGAGCCTGTGGGTCGACCTCTACCCCCGCGACGGCAAGTACGGCGGCTCGTCGGTGTGGACGCTGCGCACGCCGGCCACCAGCGTGAACCGGCCGGGGCAGGCGGTGCTCGTCGCCAACTTCGACCGTCGCGGCCTGACGTTGCAGGAGCTCGAGATCCTGCTGCACGAGTTCGGCCACTCGCTGCACGTCGATCTCTCGGCCACGCGCTGGGCGAGCGACGGCGGCCTCAACGTGATGGAGGATTTCCTCGAGGCGCCGTCGCAGATGCTGGAGAGCTGGGTCTACGACAA
This sequence comes from Burkholderiaceae bacterium, assembly GCA_036384855.1. GTDB lineage: Bacteria > Pseudomonadota > Gammaproteobacteria > Burkholderiales > Burkholderiaceae_C > Scleromatobacter. Next base: position 2,670 of record DASVLN010000893.1, read on the forward strand.
GAAGGTGCTCAAGGCCTTCCGCGAGGTGTGCCCCGCCTGCAAGCCGGTGCCCGACGAGCTCGTCGACAAGGCGCGCGCGGCCAAGGACTTCGGCAAGGGCCTGAAGTTCGCGCGCCAGCACCTGTTCGCGGCCTACGACCTCGCGCTGCACGGCCCGACCGCCGTCGACCCGATGGAGACCTGGCAGAAGATGGAAGGCGCCACGCCGCTCGGCTATGTCCCCGGCACGACCTTCCCGGCCGGCTTCGCGCACATCGCCGGCCGGTACGGGGCCGGGTACTACAGCTACCTGTGGAGCCTGGTCGTCGCGATGGACATGCGCACCGCCTTCGCGGCCGACAAGCTCGACCCCAAGGTCGGTGCGCGCTACCGCGCCGACGTGCTCTCGCAAGGCGGCCAGAAGCCGCCGCTGCAGCTGGTGCACGACTTCCTCGGGCGAGACATGAGCACGCAGGCGTTCTACGACTACCTGAAGAAGTGAGGCGAGCGCCGGCGGCGGGTCAGCCCGCCGCCCGCCAGCCGCGCACGTAGTCGACGACGAAGCGGCGCTCGAGGCGCTCGTGCGCGTCGTCGCCCGGCGGCGTGCGGTCGTACAGGCCCAGCATCAGCTGCATCGGGTAGGCCGGCGACTGCGAGATGCTGCCGATCTCGGCCCCGTCGACGAGGAAGCGCAGGCCGGCCGCGGTCCATTCGAGGGCGTAGACGTGGAAGTCCGCGGTGTCGATCGGCAGCCGCGCATGGCGGAAGTCGTCCGCGATGCGCGGGTCGCCGAACGGATGCACGCCGAAGCGCACCACCGATTCGTCCGTGCCGCGATCGTGGCCGAACAGCTCGCTGACGCAGATCTCGGTGGAGTCCTCGGGGCGGTCCTCCAGGCCGATCATCCACAACGCCGAATGGCAGCCCGGCACCGGACATGCGCGGGCGCGCATCTCGACGAGGCCCCGCTCGGGCGCGTAGAGCACGCGACGCGGTTGCGCCTCGCGCACGACGGCCGCCCGGTTGAACCGGTGCTGGCCGCGCGTGCTGCCGAGCGGGCCGCTGGAGACGCCCGTCTGCAGCGAGGACACGCGCACGCCGCCGTCGAACTCGGGGCACCACGGCGGCTGGTCGGCGTCGATGCGCAGCGCGAGATGACCCTCGTCGAAGTCGAGTCGCGCGCGGGCGCGCTCGCGCGAGCTCCATTGCGGCAGGTGCGCAGGCAGCCAACGCGCCTCGTCGAGGAAGGGACGGTCGAATTCGTCCTGGAAGGCGAGGACGTGGCCGGGGCGGTCGAGGGTATCCGGTGCGGACGCGGGCATGGCGAGACGCGCAGAAAGCGGGCCGCCATGGTGCCTCGTCTCGGGCGGGCCCGAATTTCAATCGTGTCTGCGTCGCCGGGAGCGCCGGGCTGCCTCTCGTGTGGCCTTCCCGGCGCGCTGCGTCACAACGCGTCCGACGCGAAATCCGCCAGCCGCGACCGCTCGCCGCGCGCCAGCGTGATGTGCCCGCTGTGCGGCCAGCCCTTGAAGCGATCGACCGCGTAGGTCAGGCCCGAGCTGCCCTCCGTGAGGTAGGGCGTGTCGATCTGCGCGAGGTTGCCCAGGCAGACGATCTTGGTGCCCGGCCCGGCGCGCGTGACCAGCGTCTTCATCTGCTTGGGCGTGAGGTTCTGCGCCTCGTCGATGATGACGAACTTGTTGAGGAAGGTGCGCCCGCGCATGAAGTTCAGGCTCTTGATCTTGATCTTGGAGCGCACCAGGTCCTGCGTCGCCGCGCGGCCCCATTCGCCCGCGCCGCCGTCGCCCTTGGCGAGCACCTCGAGGTTGTCGTCGAGGGCGCCCATCCACGGGCCCATCTTCTCCTCCTCGGTGCCGGGCAGGAAGCCGATGTCCTCGCCGACGGGCACGGTCACGCGGGTGACGATGATCTCGCTGTAGCGCCGCTCGTCCATCACCTGCGCGAGGCCGCAGGCCAGCGTCGCCAGCGTCTTGCCGGTGCCCGCGGTGCCGGTGAGCGTGAGGAAGTCGACCTCCGGATCCATCAGCAGGTTGAGCGCGAAGTTCTGCTCGCGGTTGCGGGCGGTGATGCCCCAGACGGCATTCTTCGCGTGCGTGAAATCCCGCAGCGTCTTGAGCACCGCGGACTTGCCGGTGATCTCCGTCACGCGCGCGTACAGCGGCGCCGCGCCCGGCGTCTCGAGGTAGACGAACTGGTTGATCAGCAGCGACGGCACCAGCGGCCCGACGATGCGGTAGAACGTGTGGCCGCCCTGGTTCCAGCTCTCCATCGTCTTGCCGTGCTTGTCCCAGAAATCGGGCGGCAGCGCGAGCACGCCGGTGTAGAGCAGGTCGGCATCGTCGAGGGTCTTGTCGTTGAAGTAGTCCTCGGCGGGCAGGCCCAGCGCGCGCGCCTTCACGCGCATGTTGATGTCCTTCGACACCAGCACCACCTCGCGCGGCGCGTGCTGTTCGCGCAGCGCCTGCACGACGGCGAGGATCTGGTTGTCGGCCTTGCCCTGCGGCAGGCCCGAGGGCGCCTTGGCGTCGAGGAACTGGGTCTGGAAGAACAGGCTGCCGCGCGCGTCCTTGTGGCCGGTCTTCGCGAGCGGAATGCCGGCCGACGGCGACAGCGAGCCCTCGGTGGCGAGCGCGTCGAGGTCGCGCGACACCTGTCGCGCGTTGCGCGCGACCTCGGTCATGCCCTTCTTGTGGTTGTCGAGCTCCTCGAGCGTGATCATCGGCAGGTAGACGTCGTGCTCCTCGAACCGGAACAGCGAGGTCGGGTCGTGCAGCAGCACGTTGGTGTCGAGCACGAAGAGCTTGGCGGGGCCGTCGGTGCGCGTGCGCCGGCGGGTGGGCGCGGCGGTGGTCTTCGGCGCGCTCGGTGCGGGCGCGCGGCTGACGACGGCGGGCGAGGGCGCAGGCGCCTTGGCGACGACAGGCAGCGCGGTGACGGTCGCGCCGGCCGCCTTGGCGCCCGGCTTGGCGACGGCCGTCTCGGCGCGGTCGTCGTGCAGGTCGAGCAGCTTCTGCTTGGGTTCCGCGGCCTTCTGGCTGCGGCGCCCCGTCTTCGGGGCGGATTGCGATTCGTAGTCAGCAGCCGACAGAAGAGCTGCGCGGGTGGCGGGAGGCTTCGGAAGTGGCATGGATCGGCGTACGAGTCGCGATGAAGGGGAGGGGCTCAGGCAACGCCCGCGGTGCGGCCGGGCACAAAAAAAGCCGCGCAGGAACCTGGGCGGCTTAGTCGGGAGTGCGCGGGTCGAACCACAAGCATGGGCCCATCATACACATTCGGGCCGATGCGCAAGTGACAGCCCGCGAGGGTCCGCCGCGAGGCCCGCGCCCCGCGGCGGACGCGCGCGATCAGGGGTAGCTGACGAGGTCGACCGGCACCGTCGCCGTGCCCTGCGCGGTCGCGCCGGTGTTGTTGACGACGTGGCTGATGGTGCCGTTGCCGCCGAGCGAGACCGTGAGGATGCTGTGCAGCTTCACGCCGGCGGTGTCCGGCACCTCGAAGCCGCGCGCGGCGTTGATGTTGGTGTTGGTGCCGCCGATGTTGAAGAAGCAGTAGCTGCCCAGGCCCCAGGCCTCGTGGTTCTGCACGTTCGCGCCGACCTTGTACGCGGCCCAGCCGTTGCCGTTGCCGCTGGTCCAGGCGGCCTGGCTCGGGACGTCGTAGGGCATCTCGTTCTGGAAGAAGATCGTGCGCCCGTTCTCGCCGTTCCACTGCACCTGGTACTGCTGGTAGTGCTCGACGAACAGGCCCGTGGCCAGCACGCGCGCGCCGTTGACGAGCAGGCCCGTGTTGGCGGTGTTGATCGTCCAGCCCGTCGCGGCGCTGCCGTGGTCGGCGCGCCAGGCCCAGATGTCGTCGATCAGCACGTCGTTGCTGTTGACGGCCAGGCTCGTCGTTGCCTTGCCGGCGACCGCGCCGCCGATGCGGAAGAACACGTCCTGCACCGAGGTCGGGTTGGCGGCATGGCTCGTCGACGACGTGCCCGCGCCGACCTGCAGCAGGGTGGCGCTGTTGGTCGTCCCGGCGTCGAAGAGGAGGCCCGCGATCTTCACGCCGTCGACGTCGGCGACGTTCATCACGTTGTTGCCCGCCGTGGGTTGCAGCGTCGGGAAGCCCAGCCCCAGGACGACGGTGTTGGCGCGCGTGACGCTCAGCGCCGCGTCGAGCGGGTAGACGCCGGGCGTGAAGAACAGGTTCAGGCCGGCCGCGAGGGCCGCGTTGATCGTGGCGGCGGTGTCGCCCGGCTTGGCGACGTAGAACTGGCTCATCGGGATCGACGTGCCGGGCGTCGCGGAGCCGCTCGACCACGTGGCGCCGGAGGCGTTGGTTCGCAGGTTCGGCACGAAGACGCGGTACTTGCCGCTCGAGTCGACGTAGAGATACGGCTTCTCGCGCGAGACAGGCGTCGTCGCGAGCGTCGTGTACGGCGGCGAGGGGAAGGACTGCGCCGGGGCGCCGCCCACCCCCGAGAACACGGTGTTCCACACGCCGTCGTACCACTGGCCGACGTTGGAGTCGCGCGTGTACCACTGCTGCTGCGAGCCGGTGGAGACGATGCCGTCGACGCGCGTGTCGGCGATGAACCCGCCGCTCGAATACCCCTGGCCGTTGCCCTGGTTGGTCGGGCCCATGTGCAGGTTGCCCGCGACGTGGACGTGACGCAGCGGCGCGGCCTGCGAGACCGCCCATTCCATCGTGCCGCCGGTGGGGGCGATGGACAGGTTCTCGGCCGAGCGCCAGAAGTTCTGCGTCGCGTTGGCGGTGTCGCCGTAGTTCCAGCCGCTGTCGACGACGATGTTGCCGTTGATGCGCACGTCGTCCGGGTTCAGGCCGAGGCCTTCCATCGTGGTGTAGAAACCCAGGCGCGCATTGGGCGAGTAGGTGCCCGGCTTGAAGAGGAAGGCATGGCGCTGCGAGCCGAATTGCGCCGTCGGGCTCTGGTATTGCGCATTGAACGCGGCGTCGATCGCGTTCTGGATCGTCGTCGCCGGCGTCGACGGATCGAAGATCTGCACGTTCGGGCCGAAGTCCGGCGTGTCGGAAGTGGGAATCGCCGACGCGGTCGTGACGTGGTACGACGACATCGCGTCGTTGAAGTTCAGCGTCGCGAGGTTCGGCGTGTCGGAGGTCAGCTTGACGACGCCGCCGCCATAGTTGATGTCCTGGTAGAGGTCGGCCTCGTAGCCGGCCTGCACCTTCACCGACGAGACCCGGTCGTTCCAGGTCGAGCCGACCCAGCTCGAGTCGGCGCTCGCGCAGAACGAATCGCCGCCGTAGTTCGCGTCGGCGAAGAAGCACACCGGGCCGCCCGGGGTCGTCGACGAGCCGACGGTGTACGTCTGCACCGGCGTGTCGTAGGCCGGCGTGCCGTTGTTGTACGTGAACGAATAGCTGATCGTGTTGCCGGAGGCCACCGTCAGCGCCTGCTCGTCGCGGCCGTCGGCGTTCACGAAGGTCATGCGCACGTTCTGCTGCGTGCCGCCGTTGACCTGGTAGTGCACGTCGACCCAGGTGGTGTTGACGTTGGACTTGAACCAGATCGTCGCGGTGCTGCCCGAGACCGCCACGCCCTGCGTGTAGTCCGAGGCGGATTGCGCGAAGGCCGGCGCGGCGGCCAGGGAGGCCAGCGCGGCAAGACCGAGCGCGGCGGCGTTGTGGGAACCGAGGTTCGTCATGTCTCTTCCTTTAAGGTGTTTTTAAGGAGCAGGCGGATTGTGGGAAGCCGCCCCAAGACGATGCGAACGGGGTTGAAACAGTTTTGTTACATCATTTCGGATTGCTGCGGCGCACCAGTTGGTACCGGTTCCATGCGTGGAAGCGATTTGCGCAATGGAATTGAATTTTCCATTTCCAATTACAACAAGTTGCAATTCGTTAATGCGACGATAATTCGTAGTTCCATGTACTACGAACATCACGCCGGTGCAGCGCAGCAATCGCCCGTGGCGACGAACAATCCTCGTCGGCCGCGGACGCCGATGACTCAGTCGGCGCAGGCCGCCTCGACCTCCGCGCGCGTGCGCGGGATGCGCGGCCCGAGCTCGCGCCGGCCGTCCGCGGTCACGAGGACGTCGTCCTCGATGCGGATGCCGCCGAAGCCGGCGTGGCGTTCGAAGGCCGCGTAGTCGATGAAGCCGGCGTGGCGGCCCTCGGCCTTCCAGCGCTCCGTCAGCCAGGGGTTGATGTAGATGCCCGGCTCGATGGTCACGACGAAGCCGGGCCGCAGGGGCCGCGCCAGGCGCAGCGACTTGTGGCCGAACAGCGTGCTGCGCTCATACCCCCCGCCGTATCCGACGGCGTCCTCCCCGAGGCTTTCCATGTCGTGCACGTCCAGGCCCATCATGTGGCCGGTGCCGCATTGGAAGAAGATGGCGTGCGCACCCGCGGCCACGGCCTCGCCGGGATCGCCGCGCATGAAGCCGAGCGCCGTCATGCCCGCGACCATCGTCCGGCAGGCCAGCTCGTGGATGTCGCGGTAGGGCACGCCGGGCGCGACCGCGGCGATCGCCTTCGCCTGCGCGTCGAGCGCGAGGTCGTAGAGCTCGGCCTGCAGTCCCCGGAAGCGGCCGCCGACCGGGATGGTGCGCGTGATGTCCGAGGCGTAGCCGATCGGCGAGTTGGCGCCGGTGTCGTTGACCACCAGCTCGCCGCCGCCCAGCCGCACCGAGTGGTCGTGGTTGTGCAGGATCTCGCCGCGGCTCGTGAAGATCGACGGGTACGCGAGGCGCCGGCCGTGCCGCAGCGCGAGGCCTTCCATCGCGCCCACGACCTCCTGCTCGACGATCCCGGCGCGACTCATGCGCATCGCCAGCAGGTGCATGTCGCGCGTCACGTGCAGCGCGTTCTCGATCTCCGCGACCTCCGCCGTCGACTTCACGGCCCGCAGCGCGACGGCTGCGAGCGTCAGCGGGCGGCTCGCGGCGGCGTCGAGCGCCGCGTCGGGCAGATCCAGCCAGGCGGCCAGCTGCAGGCGGGTCTCCCCGCGGTAGGGGCGCGTGAAGTGGACATCCCGGCCGGCGCTGCGCGCGCCGTCCAGCGTCGCGGCGAGGTCGGCGAGCGACGCGGTCGTCGCCAGGCCCGACTGCGCGGCGCGCTCGGCGACGCTCGGCAGCGGACCCGTCCAGACCAGGTGGTCGACGCCGATGTCGTCGCCGTGCAGCGTCGCGCGGTCCTCGTCGAGGTCGATCACCAGCGCGAGCGCCGGCTGCGCGAGGCCGCAGAAGTACAGGAAGTTCGAGTCCTGGCGGAAGTCGTACGCGTTGTCGCCGTAGTTCATCGGGCTGTCGACGTTGCCCGGCAGCAGCACGAGCCCGCGCGCCCCCGCGCCGCGCAGGTGCGCGGCCAGGGCCGCGCGGCGAGCCTGGTACGTGGGGGCAGGGAACATCGGCATCGGTGGAACTCCGTGGTTGGCGAGCGTTTCCGAGGCGCGTGCCTCGAGGGGCGGGCGGCCGGATTATGGGCGCCGCCTCCGCGGCCGGCCTACGCGTTACCTCGGACGGCCGGGCCGTCCCTCGGCTGAGACAATGCGCCCCGCACCCGGCACCGCGGCGATCCCGCGGCCGGCGTGCGCCCGGGCGCGCGCGGGTCGGCCACGACAGGCCGGCGTCGTCCCGGACGACCTCGAAACCACTCGACACGACCATGGCGATTGAGCACCTCACCGAAGAACAGATCAAGACCTGGACGCGCGCCCAGAAGGACGAATGGTGGCTGCGCAACGTCTACCGGGGCGACATGCCCCAGCTCACGCTGCGCTCCGGCGTGATGGGCTTCCTGCTTGGCGGCATCCTAGCGGCCACGGCGATGTACATCCTCGCCAAGTCGGGCATCGGCATCGGCGTGGGGCTGACCTCGGTGCTGCTGTCCTTCGCGTTCTTCCGCGTCGTGTCCAACATGGGCATCGCGAAGGACTTCACGATCCTGGAGAACAACTGCACGCAGTCGATCGCCACGTCGGCGGGCTACGTGATCGCCCCGCTGGGCGCGGGCCTGGCCGCCTACATGGTGATGACGGGCCACGTGCTGCCGTGGTGGCAGATGGTGGTGTGGCTGATCGTCGTGTCGGTGACGGGCGTGCTGATCGCGTTCCCGATGAAGCGGCGCTTCATCAACGAGGACCAGCTCCCGTTCCCCGAGGGCCGCGCCTGCGGCGTCGTGCTCGACTCGCTGTACACCGGCGGCGCCGAGGTCGGCATGTTCAAGGCCAAGCTGCTCGCGGTCTCGGCCGGCATCACGGCGCTCTGGGAGCTGCTCGTCCTGGACGGCTGGGAAAGGCTGATCCAGTTCAAGATCCTGCGCATGGACCACTGGGCCGGCCTGAAGGAGCCGTGGACGCTCCACGAGCGCCTGGACGACTACTACTACATGTGGCTCACGCGCATCAGCGAGGCCGCGCCCAGGATCATGGGCACCGACATCCGCGCGCTCGGCCTGCGCTTCTCGCTCGACTTCTCGATGCTCGGCGTCGGTGGCCTGATGGGCGTGCCGGTCGCCTCCAGCGTGCTGCTGGGCGGCATCGTCAACCTCGCGATCCTCGCGCCGATCATGATCCAGCACGGCGACATCGTGCAGCGCGTGCTGGCCAACGGCCACGTGGTGCCGATCTCGCGCGCGGAGATCGTCAACCAGTGGTCGATCTGGTGGGGCGTGTCGATGATGGTGGTGGGGTCGTGCGTGGGCCTGCTGGCCAAGCCCGAGATCTTCACGAGCGCGATCAAGAACCTCTTCAACCGCAAGCCCGGCGAGGCCGCGACGCGCAGCGACGTGCTCGAGGACATCGAGGTGCCGCTGTGGGTATCGTGGGTCGGCGTGCCGATCTTCAGCCTGCTGGGCGCGTGGGCGACGCACGACTTCTTCGGCGTGCCGTGGCTCCTGTCGCTGATCTCGCTGCCGCTGATCTTCGTGCTGACCGTCATCTGCACCAACTCGATGGCACTGACCTCGTGGATGCCGCTGGGCGCGCTCGCCAAGATCACGCAGTTCAGCATCGGCGTCATCGACCGCAGCAATCCGGCGAGCAACCTGCTGCCGGCGACGATGACCTCGCAGATCTCGATGAACGCCGCCAGCCTGCTGTCGGACATCAAGCCCGGCTACATGCTGGGCGCCAAGCCGCGGCACCAGGTCTGGGGCCACGTGATCGGCCTCGTGTCGGGCGCGCTGTTCTCCGTGCCGCTGTTCTTCCTGCTGTTCCTGCGCCCGGACGCCGCGGGCCACGTCAGCGCCGACACGATCATCACCGACAACTTCCCGATGCCCGCGGCCGTGCAGTGGCGCGGGGTGGCCGAGATCATCGCGCGCGGCTTCCACGGCGCGCCGACGACGGCGATCGTCGCGGCCGTGGTCGCGGCCGGCGCGGCGCTGGTGCTGGAGCTCCTGCGCATCGGCACCAAGGGTCGCTTCCCGCTGTCGGCGGTGTCGATCGGCCTGGGCGTGGTGCTGCCTTTCGAGTCCTGCGTCGCGATGTGGCTGGGCGCGATGCTGTTCTGGGTCATGGGGCGCCTGTACCCGACGCCCGGCACCAAGGCCAACGCGATCTGGGTCGACGGCGCCGAGCCGATCTGCGCCGGCCTGATCTCGGCCGCGGCGCTGATGGGCATCGTCGACGCGCTGCTGAACGTGTTCCTCTGACGCGTCGCCTCGGGGCGCGTCGGTCGATCAGCGCGTCCCCTGCGGCAGCGTGCGCCAGGCGCGCGGCGTGAGTCCGGTGCTCTGGCGGAACTGGCGCGTGAACGCGCTGTGGTCGGCATAGCCGCAGGCATGCGCGATCTCGGCGATCGAATCGTCGCCCGCCAGCAGCGCGATGGCCGCGTCCAGCCGCGCGCGCGCGAGCACCTGCCGCGGCGTCAGCCGGTACAGCTGCGCGACGACCCGCTCGAGCTGCGCCAGCGACAGCCCGGCGCCGCGTGCCAGCTCCGCGATGCGCAGCGGCCGGGCGTAGTCGTGCTGGAGGCGCTCGACCACCTGCGCGACGCGCGCATACGTGGCGGGCGGCGTCGCGTGAGCCGCGCCCGCAGGCGCGAGGTCTCGCGACAGCCCGACCAGCCCGATCACCGCGCGCCGCCCGCGCGCCGGCCCATCCTCGCGCCACGCGAGCTTGTGCGTGAGGCACCAGCCCGGCGCGCGGTTGGGGTACAGGTGCAGCTCGAGCTGGTCGATGACGTCGCCCCCGCCGCACAACACCCGCTCGTCCTGCTCGAGGAAGCGGTCGCCCAGCGCGCGGCCGAACAGCTCGTCCGCGCGGCGGCCGATCAATTGTGCGCGGCTCGTCAGGCGCAGGCGTTCCAGCAGCGTGCGGTTGCCGTGGGTGTAGCGGGCCTGGGCATCCTTGGCGAAGAAGACCACGTCGGGCAGGGCGTCGAAAAGCCGCTCCAGCAAGGCCAGCGGCGGACGCGCGCCGGCGGCGCCGGGGAGCAGGGCAGTGGCGGGATCGACCGGCAACGGCGTGGCGGGCATGGACGGAATTGTGCCGAAATCGTCACGCCGTCGGCGGCAAGCGATCAAGCCGGCGACCGGCGGGGCGCCCAGAATCGGCGCCATGCAGCGCATCACCGT
>DASVLN010000894.1:0-3619 GCA_036384855.1 Burkholderiaceae bacterium
CCGCGCCGACACCACGGCCGGCATCGGCTTCTGGGTCCAGCTGGGCGCTTTCGGCAAGCGCGACGGCGCGCTGGACTTCCAGCGCAAGCTCATCGACGAGCAACCGTGGCTCGCGCCGCTGCTGGCGGTCTTCGCCGACCGGGGCCTCAACAAGCTGCAGGCCGGGCCGTACCCGACGCGCGAGGAGGCCCGCGGCGTGGCGGCACGCGTGCGCGCAGCGCTGCATCTCGTGCCGACGATCGTCGAGAAGCGCTGAGACGGCAAGCGCGCGGCCGCTGCGCGATGGGGGCCGCTCGGGGGCGGCACATCCGCCGCCGGGGCTTCGAATCGCGCCGACGCATTCAGGCGAGCGCCGCGACCGGCGCCCGCGTGTTCGGCCGCCCGTCCGGACGGCCAGGCCGGATCACGCGACCCGGCCGCGGACGATCAGTCGTCCAGGCCTTCGTGGCGCGAGGCGGCGGCGTACAGGTCGGCGGCGAAGCCCGGCGAGTGCAGCTCGACGCTGCGCGCGAGTTCGCGGACGTCGTTGGCCTCTCGCACGCGGGTGCGGAACGAGGTGGCGGCGCGCTCCTGGCGGCCCGTCGCGGCGGCCGCCGCGTAGCTGACGCCGTCGGCCTTGCCGAAGGCCTTGACGACGGAACTCAGGAATTGGCGGACGGAGCCCGACAGGGCCGGTTGGCGGCCATAGGTACCGGAGGTGAGCGAAGCGGACATGATGTTGTCTTCCCTTGCAGAGCGCCTCGATGAAGGCGCGATGGAAGAACTGTAAGGGTTAACCCCCGATGATGCCAATGAATGTTGGACATCCGGGATATTCATAATGCGCATGTCAGTCCGTACTTCCGACCCGTCGTGAATTTCCGCACGCTCGATCTCAACCTGCTGCGCGTCTTCGATGCCGTGATGGCCGAAGGCAGTCTGACCCGCGCCGCCGAGCGGCTCGCGATGACCCAGCCGGCCGCCAGCCATGCGCTCAAGCGGCTGCACACGGCGGTCGGCGAGGAGCTGTTCCAGCGCAGCGCGACCGGGATGCGCCCGACCGTTCGCGCGGAGGCGCTGTGGCCGCAGGTGCGCGCCGCGCTCGCCCAGCTGCAGGCGGCGCTGTCGCCGCGCAGCTTCGATCCGGCCCGGGACGCCGCGACCTTCAACATCGCGATGGCCGACGCGACGGCGGCGATGCTGCTGCCAGGGCTCGTCTCGGCGGTCGAGCAGGCAGAGGCGCTCGCCAACATCCGCGTCCTGCCGCTGACCACGCGCGACCCGCGCCGCATGGTCGAGGCCGGCGACGCCGACCTGGCCATCGGCTACTTCCCGACCGCGGTCGCCTCCATCGTCGCCCAAGGCGCCGACGCGACGCTGCACCACGCGCCGCTGTACGCGTCCGAATACGTCTGCGTCATGCGGCGCGACCATCCGCTCGCGACGCAGGAGCTCACGCTCGACGCCTTCGTGGACGCGCGCCACCTCCTGGTGAGTTTTTCCGGCCGCGCGCACGGCTTCGTCGACGAGGCACTCGCGGGCCTGGGCCGCCAGCGCCGGGTCATGCTGACCGTCAACCAGTTCGCGACCGCAGGCACGATCGTCGCGCGCTCCGACCTGCTGACCGTGCTGCCGCGCCAGTTCCTGCCCGCGACCGGCGCCGAGCACCGGCTGGTGCAGAAGCCGCTGCCAATGCCCGTCGCGCCCATCCAGGTCGTGATGATGTGGCACCTGCGCAAGGACGACGATCCGCCCCACCGGTGGCTGCGCGAGCGCGTCATCGACGCCGCCTCCGGCCGCCCGGCGCTGCGGCGCTGAAGCGCCGACGTGGTCGCCAGGTCGGCCCGATCGCGAAGCGCCTTTCCGGGCCGGCGCTGCCGCTCGGACGGCCCCAGCGAGACACGGGGAAGCGACGGATCCGGCTTCGCCGGGCCGCGCACGCCCCCTCGGGGGCAGGCCCCTGCGGCGCCGAGGCGGACGCCAGGTCGGCCCGATCGCGAAGCGCCTTTCCGGGCCGGCGCTGCCGCTCGGACGGCCCCAGCGGGACACGGGGAAGCGACGGATCCGGCTTCGCCGGGCCGTTCGCGCACGCCCCCTCGGGGGGGCAGGCCGCGCTAGCGGCCGTGGGGGCTCACACCACTGCGGCGATGGCGTTCGCGGTCGCCTCGACGTTGCGCGTGTTCAGTCCCGCGACGCAGATGCGCCCGGAACGGATCAGGTAGACGCCGAACTCCTCGCGCAGACGATCGACCTGCGCCGCCGACAGGCCGGTGTAGCTGAACATGCCGCGCTGCGTCAGGAAGTAGTTGAAGTCGCGGCCGGGCACCTTGGCGCTGAGCACCTCGTGCAGCTGCCTGCGCATCGCCTGGATGCGGGAGCGCATCGCGTCCACGTCCTTGCGCCAGGAGGCCTGCAGCGCCGGATCGCCGAAGACGCGGGCGACGATGCCGCCGGCGTGGATGGTCGGGCTCGAGTAGATGCGGCGCACCGTCGCCTTGAGCTGGCCGAGCGCGAGGCCCGCCTCGGCGGCGCTCGGGCAGACGACGCTCAGCCCGCCGGCGCGCTCGCCGTAGACGCTCAGGTTCTTGGAGAACGAGTTGGCGACGAAGAACGCCACCCCGGCCGAGGCCAGGGCGCGGATCGCGTAGGCGTCTTCCTCGATGCCGTCGCCGTAGCCCTGGTAGGCGATGTCGAGGAAGGGCAGCAGCTCGCGCGACTTCAGGACGGGGATCAGCTCGTCCCACTGCGCGCGCGTGAGGTCGACGCCGGTCGGGTTGTGGCAGCAGGCGTGCAGCAGCACGACGCTGCGGGCAGGCAGCTGCGACAGCGCCTCGCGCATCGCGTCGAACTTCACGCCGCCGGTGGCCGGGTCGTAGTACGGGTAGCTCGAGACGCGGATGCCGGCGCCCTCGAACATCGAACGGTGGTTGTCCCAGGTCGGGTCGCTGACCCAGACGCCGGAGTCGGGGAACCAGCGCTTGAGGAAGTCCGCGCCGACCTTCAGCGCCGCGCTCGAGCCGATCGTCTGCAGCGTGGCGACGCGGCCCTCGGCCACCGCCGGCGAGTTCGCGCCGAACAGCAGCGTCTGCACGGCGCGCCGGAACTCGGGGTCGCCCTCGATGGGCAGGTAGGGCTTCGGCCCGCTCTTGTCGAGCAGCTGCGCCTCGGCCTGGCGCACGCAATCGAGCACTGGGATGCGGCCGGCGTCGTCGAAGTAGATGCCGATGGACAGGTTGATCTTGTTCGCGCGCGGATCCTTCTGGAAGTCCTCGTTGAGGGAGAGGATCGGATCACCGGCGAACGGTTCGATGTGCTGGAACATGGGCGGGCTCGGGTTGCGGCGTTGCGAATCAGGGCGAACCCGGATTATGGAGCGCCCCTGCCCCGCCGTGGTGCGCCAATCCGGCCATTTCCCGGGGGACTTGCGGGCCGCGCGCGTCCGAAGACGAAGGAAGTGCGGTAGCCGCCGTCGTCAGCCGCCCCAGCGCACCCAGCGGCCATGCGCATGCGATCGTGCGCCCAGGCGCCAGGCGATGCCGCCGCCGCGAGCGGCCGTGGCGACGGTCCAGGCGGTGGCGTGCGCGAGCTCCGCGGGATCGACCGAGCCGGCAGGTGCCGGCGGCGCCGGCTCGGGCAGCGC
>DASVLN010000895.1:0-3118 GCA_036384855.1 Burkholderiaceae bacterium
CTCGAGCAGGGCCAGGTTGCCGAGGATGGTGCCGAGGTAGTTGTTGAAGTCGTGCGCGACGCCGCCGGTCAGCTGGCCCAGCACCTCCAGCTTCTGGGCCTGCTGCAGCTGGGTCTCGATCGCGCGCCGGGCGCTCAGGTCGGTCACGAGCGAGACCGTCCCGCCCCCGGGCATCGCGCAGCTGCGCAGGTCGAGCACCTGGCCGTCGGGCGCGCGCAGCTCCAGGTGCTCGGCGCGCAGCCAGCCCTCGGGCGCGAGGCGTTCGAGCGGCTCGTGGCGCTGCGATTCCGGGCTGCTCCAGGTCGTCCCTGCGGGCATCGCGGCAAGCAGCGCCGCCGGCGTCGAGCCCGCGGCCGGCGTCACGGCCTGGCGGCCGAGCATCTCGACGAGGCGGTTGTTCCACAGCAGCAGCCGGCCGTCGCGGTCGAAGACGGCCAGGCCGTCGGTGAGGTTGTCGTGGACGGCCTCGAGCAGCTCGCGCTGCGCATGAAGGTCGCGCACCAGCTGCTGCTTGGCGAGCAGGTTGTCGCGGAACACCTCGAAGCTGCGCGCGAGCGCGCCGAGCTCGTCGGGCCGCGCCGTCGCCGGCGTCGCCTGCGCCGTGTCGCCGGAGGCCAGGCGCGACATCACGTGGGTGATCGTCTCGATCTCGCCGACCAGGCGCCGCACGTAGCGCGTCGCGAACGCGCCGATGGCCACGCACAGCGCGGTCAGCGCGAGCATCAGCGCCTCGCTCGCGCGCGCGGCCACGCGCATGCGCTCGCTGCGGTCGGCCGCGGCCAGACGCAGCTGGGCGACGTAGCGCGAGGTCTCCTCGCCGAGGTCGTCGGCGTTGGCGCGCGTCAGCGTGACGAGGTAGTCGATCTGCGCGTCCAGGTTGACGAGCGACTGCCGGCACGCGAGCACCGAACCGTCGCCCTCCGTCAGCGCCACCAGCTCCGCGGCCTCGTCCGGCGGCAGCGCGGCGAGCGCGTCGCGCCGGCGCGCGGACAGCAGCAGCGCCTCGGCATCGGCCTCGAGGCGGCCGATCGTCGCCGCGTCCGACACCGCGGCGCCCAGCACCAGCGTCGACCACAGGCTGGAGATTCGCGGATCCACCGGCTCGCCCGCGCGCGGCGCGTGCAGGGCCTGGCCGAGGCGGTCCAGCCGCGAGAGCTCGCCGTCCAGCTGCGCCTGCGCCTGCAGCTTCTGCTGCGACAACCGGATCAGCGCCGGCAGGTGCTGGTGCACGCTCTCCTGGAGGCGATCGATGACGCCGCGCAGCTGCGGCGTCGTCTGGCCGATCTCGGCGGAGCCGCGGCCGATCTGGGCGAGCAGCGCCTCCACGCTCTGGCGATGGGCGTCGAGCTCGGCGCTCGAGAGCGCGTCGCCCAGCTTCGGCGCGGTGCTGGCAAGCTGGGCGGCGCGCTCCGACAGCTGCAGCGCCTGCGAGATCCGCGGCAACAGGTCGTCCTGCACACCCGCGAGCGTCGCCTGCATGCGCCGCAGGCCGACCCAGCCCACCGCCGTCAGCAGCACCGTCGCCCCGAGCAGCAGCAGGAAGGCCGCGAGCAGCCGCGTGCGGACGCGCCCGATGCGCCGCACGGGCCGTTCGGCCGGGACGGCGGCGCCGGGCGGGGCGGGGTCGGCGACGCGGTCCACGGCGGTCAGCAGCGCGTCACGTCGGCGGAGAAGACGTAGCCCATGCCGCGCTCGGTGCAGATGTAGGACGGGTGCTTGGGATTGGGCTCGATCTTGCGGCGCAGGCGCAGGATCAGGACGTCGATGGTGCGGTCGAAGACCTCGGTGTCGAGGCTGCGGGTCTGCTCGAGGAGCTGGTCGCGCGTCCAGATGCGGCGGGGCTGGCGCACGAAAGCCTCGAGCAGCCGGAACTCCGCCTGGGTGAGCGCGCACAGGCTGCCGTCGGCGCGGTGCAGCTCGCGCTCGGTGAGGTCGAGCGTCCAGTCGCCGAAGGACAGCCGTTCGCTGCCGGCCGCCGGCGCGCGGCCCGGGGGCGCCGGGGCCGGCTGGGGCGCCATGTCGTAGCGGCGCAGCACGGCGCGCACGCGGGCGATCAGCTCGCGGGAGCTGAAGGGCTTGACCAGGAAGTCGTCGGCCGCGAGCTCCAGGAGCAGCACGCGGTCGGTCTCGTCGCTGCTGCCGCTGATCATGATGATCGGGATCGGCGAGGCCTGGCGCATCTGGCGCGCGAGCGTCAGGCCGTCCTCGGCCTTGAGCCGCAGGTCCAGCAGCATGAGCGCGTACTGGCGCTGCGCCATCGCGCGCCGCGCGTCGTCGCCGCAGCCGGCGCCGTCGGCCTCGAAGCCGGCGCGGCGCAGGACGTCCTGCAGCAGCGCCACCATGTCGGGCTCGTCGTCCACCACGAGCACGTGGGGGCGTGTCGTCTCCATCACGTCCACGGATGTCGTCTCCATCGTGTACATGGCGACGCGCGCGCTGCGCCGCCCGGCTCCTCGGGCGGGAGCTGTCCAGGAGTGGAACATGGCACGAAGGGCCCCGTGTTTCAACTATTTCAAAAAAGATCCCCCGTGTGAGGGACGCCACGGGCCGCGCCCGCCGGGAAAATCCAGGCGTCCGTCCCGTGCGTTCCTGCGCACCGGCACATGGGTTGCCGCCGTTGCCGGGCTTTACAATCCGCCCTTCAGCCAGAACACAGCCAATCAGGGAAGCACCCTTGTCCTCGCCCGTCCAAGTCCCCGCCGCCGGCGACCCGCAATCGCTCGCCCCGCTCGAGCGCGAGCTGGCCGAGCTGCTCGTCAAGGCCCTCAACCTCGAGGTCGCCGTGAGCGACATCGACCCCGCCGCGCCCCTGTACGGCGACGGCCTGGGCCTGGACTCGATCGACATCCTCGAGATCGCGCTGGAGGTCTCGCAGCGCTACGGCTTCGAGCTGCGCTCCGACGACGAGAACAACGTCCGCATCTTCGCGTCGCTGCGCAGCCTGGCGGCACACGTCGCCGCCCATCGCAGCCGCTGAACGCATGAAGGCCACGGGCACCATCGCCTGGGCGGTGGCCGGCGCGGCGGCCTACGCCGCGGCCTCGCACCTGCTGATGACGCGCGCCGCCGACGCGCCCTGGGCCGTCGCGGTGCTGCTCGGGCCGCTCGTGGCCGCGGG
>DASVLN010000896.1:0-3147 GCA_036384855.1 Burkholderiaceae bacterium
GGCCGCGACGCGCCCGCGCCTCGGGCCGCAGCGCCGAGCGGCCCTGACGCAAGGGAGATGGCCATGAACCCGAACGACGGCACCGCGCTCGCCTGCAGCGGCCTGCCCGCGGCCGACCCGTGCGCGGACGCGCTGCCCGACAGCCCGCAATGCGCGCTGAACTACCACTTCGGCATGCTGCTGGGTGTCGACGACTTCCGCGCAGAGCAGGGCTTCCACGTCGGCCGCCTGCGGCGCCACCAGCGCCTGCTGCACGGCGCCGGCGTGGTCGCTGGATACCCCATCACGTACGACACGGCGAGCTTCGACCTCGCCGTCGGCCCGGGCTGCGCCATCGACGTCCTCGGTCGTGACCTCTGCCTCGACGAGCGCCGGTGCGTGAACCTCGCGCAATGGTGGCAGAAGCACTCGGCCGACGACGAGTTCGCGGCGCTCGACCCGGCGGACGCGACCGTCGATCTCGACATCCGCCTGTGCTACGCGACCTGCCTGGACCGCGCCGTGCCCGCCATCGCGCAGCCGTGCGCCGGCGACGCGGCCGACGTCGCCTTCTCGCGCCTGTGCGAGACCGTCTCGCTCGCGCTCGTCAAGCACGTCGACCCTGCGCCCGCGGTGTCCTCGGCGCAGCCGGCGCACCTGCTGCGGCTGTGGCTCGGGCTCGATGCGGCGGCGGTCGACGCCCAGGGCCACCCGCTGCCCGACGACCAGTGGCTCGGCGACCGCGTCGACGCGATCGAGGCGCTGCCCGTCGAGCAGCAGGGGCCTGCGCGCGCGGCGCTGCTGCGGGAGGTGACGGCGCGTGCGGTCGCGGCCATCGATCCCGCCTCGCCGGAGCTCGATGGCGACGCCGAGGCCTGCATCGTGCTGGGCACCCTGCGGCAGGTGCACTTCACGCGGGACGCCGACGGCTGGCACGTAAGCGTGGGCGGCACGGACGGCGTCGAGCTGGGCGGCCGGCCGATGCTGTTGACCACGAGCGTGCTGCAGGCGCTCGCGCTCGCCGACCCACCGGCCTCGCCTGCGCCTGCCGGGCCGATCGTCGTGGTCGGCGGTGCGCGCCTCTCGGGCACCGAGGTCGCGCTGACCTTCAGCCAGCCGTTGGCCGCCGCGAGCGTCACGCCGCAAGCCTTCGCGATCGGCGAGTTCGACGACACGCACGGCTGGCGCGCGTTCACGATCGCAGCGCCCACCACCGACACGACCCACCCCGAGCGTCCCGTCGTCACCCTGGCGCTCGATCGTGCGCCCACCGGCGCGATCCTGCGCATCACCGTCGTCGGCGACGGCCCCGCGCCGCTCTTGGGCGGCCGGTGGATCCCGGCCGGCGCGTGGCGCGCGGACGGCGACGGTCGCAACCTCACCACCACCCTCACCCTGTAGAGGCCACCCATGGGCACGAGCACCCCGACCCCGGACGACGTCGTCGACCTGAGCAGCGCCGACGGCGTCGCCTTCATCGCGCAGTCGACGCCCCTGACGCGGCTGCACTACTTCGACGGCAAGTTCCTGCGCGCCGACGCGTTCACGCTGGAGCAGGACTATCACCGCGCCGCGATCCGCCTCGCCAACGTCGCGGGCGGCTGGGGCATCGTCGACGGCCTGGGCGTCGCGCTCGACGCCAAGGACGACGGCCTGCTCGACGTCGGCGCCGGCCTCGCGGTGACGGCGGCCGGCAGCCTCGTCTACGCGGTGGGCGACCTCCAGGCGAAGCTGTCCGACCTGCTGGCGACGGCCACGCCCGCCCCCAACGGCGGCGGGAACGCCGACTTCGGGGACTGCGCGGCCGCACCCAAGGCCGGCATCACGCAGGCGGCGGGGCTGGGCCTCTACGAGATCACGATCGGCCCGGTCGACGGCCTGTGCGGCAACGAGGCCGTCTTCGGCAAGATCTGCGAAAGCGCGTGCGCGAGCGACTCGCAGCGCCCCTACTGGCGCGAGGGCGTGGTGCTGCGGCTGCGGCCGATCGCCCTGCAGTTGCCGGCGAGCACCGCCGTCGCGCTGACGACCACGCACCTGCGCAACCGCGTCGCGTCGGCCTACTTCGCCGCCGAGCCCTGGCTCACGCCGAGCGCGCTGAGTGCCGCCGGCCTCGACAGCGACCTGTGGTGCAACCCGGCGAGACTCTATGGCCGCGACGAGGTCGTCATCGGCCTGCTGGTGCGCGAGGGCACCGCCACGCGCGTGATCGACGCCTGGAGCGGCCGCCGCGAGCGAATGGACGCCCAGGCACGCGGCTACTGGCAGGGCCGCATGGCGATGCGGCCATGGAACGTGTTCGTCGCGCAGGTGCTGCAGTTCCAGTGCCAGCTCAGCGGCCTGTTCGACGCCAGCAGTGGATTGACAGGCGGCGGCGACTGCGAGCGCATCCGCCGGCTGCTCGATTCCACGCGCATGCAGATCGATGCGCTGCACAGGCGCTACAGCGAAGGCGCCCTGCGCATCCTGCAGAAGTTCGGCAACAAGCCGACCGCGGCGGATGCGCAGAGCATGGTCAACGAGCTCAAGGGCTCGTACGCGGATCTGTACGAGATCTCGCAGGGCCTGGCCGGCGCCGACGTCGGCGCCGGCGCGCTGCCGGTCGTCCGCATGCTGCTGAACGCAGGCTTCGTCGAGCTGCCGCCGGCCGGATACCTCCCCGTCGTACCGGGCCAGCAGCCCCTGGCCGCGCAGCTGTCGCGCATGTTCGGCGAAGGCGTCGCGCTGACTTTCCACGCCGTGCGCCACGACGAGATCGCGCACCTTGTCGAGGAAGCGCAGCACCTCGATCGCATCTCGCTCACCCGCGGGCTCGACGACCCGGCCCAGGTCGAGCAGGTCGAAGTCTTCGTGCCCGACGGCACGCAGACCGACGCCGCCACGCAGGCCCCCGGGCGCTGGTGGCAGGCGGCGCTTCAGGTCGACGCACTGGGCGACGTCGACCTCGGCCTCGAGCGCTCGACCTATACGCTCGCGCCCGAGCGGACGACCGCGGGCGGCGGACAGGCCACGGACGTGCGGCCGGTCACGGGCATGCTGGGCCTGCGATCGGCGAGGGCAAGCGCCCCCGCAGCGCAGGCGCCGGCACCTGCGTCCGCGAAGAAGCGGACGGCGGTCGGCGCGCAGCAGGTCGCCGCCCCCCCGGCGCAATCCATCGGCACGGCGAGGCCG
>DASVLN010000897.1:0-3490 GCA_036384855.1 Burkholderiaceae bacterium
GGTGCCGGCGCTGGTCAACGGCGTCGCCGGCCAGCCGCGTCGCGAGCGCGCCGTCGTGACCGAGCGCGTGCCCGCCGCCGACGATCCTGCCTGCCCGCACCGCCTCGCGGTCGCGAGCGCCTCGATCGAGCGGCCGATGGACCAGTGCGTCGCGCCCGACGTCTGGGCCGGAGCGCAAGTCGGCGGCCACGTGACGCTGGAGCTGCGCGCGAGCGGCGTCGGCGCCGAGATCGTCGCCGTCCGCCCCTGACGACCGGCGCTCGACTCAGCTAGGGCAAACCAGCCCGGCCGTGACGCGAAACTGTCATCAAATGTTCATAAACTGAGCGGATGACCGACGTTTCCCTGGCTGCGGCGCCGCCGGTGCGCCTGGCCCTGCTCAATCGCGAGCGATCGATCCTCGAATTCAACCGCCGCGTCCTCGCCCAGGCGCTGCGGCCCGACGTGCCGCTGCTGGAGCGGCTGCGCTACGTCACCATCGTCTCGTCCAATCTCGACGAGTTCTTCGAGGTGCGCTTCGCGAGCGCGCTCGAGGCCGCGCGCGCACCCGGCGCGGGGGACGCCTGGAGCCACCTGGTGAGCGTCGCCGAAGAGGCGCACGTCCTGATCCA
Organism: Burkholderiaceae bacterium; assembly: GCA_036384855.1. Classification (GTDB taxonomy): domain Bacteria; phylum Pseudomonadota; class Gammaproteobacteria; order Burkholderiales; family Burkholderiaceae_C; genus Scleromatobacter. Next base: position 612 of record DASVLN010000897.1, read on the forward strand.
GGAGCAATACGCGGTCTTCAACGAGCAGGTGATGCCGGCGCTGGCCGTGCACGGCATCCGCATCGTCAATCACTCGGAGCGCGGCGTCGCGCAGCGCGAGTGGGTCGCGAAGTTCTTCGAGCGCGAGGTGCGGCCGCTGCTGCTGCCCGTCGGCCTGGATCCGGCGCACCCGTTCCCCCAGGTCGCCAACAAGTCGCTGAACTTCATCGTGCAGCTGGGCGGACGCAACGCGTTCGGGCGCGAGAACACGATCGCCATCGTCAAGGTGCCGCGCGTGCTGCCGCGCGTGATCAAGCTGCCCGACGCCTGCTGCCCGAAGGGGGAGCAGCACTTCGTCCTGCTCTCCAGCGTGATCCGCGCCCACCTGGCGGAGCTGTTCCCGGGGCGCGTCGTCGAATCGTTCTCGCAGTTCCGTGTGACGCGCGACTCCGAGCTCGAAGTCGACGAGGACGACATCCGCAATCTGCGCCAGGCGCTGCGCCGCGGGCTGACGACGCGGCATTACGGACGCGCGATCCGGCTCGAGGTCGTCAACACCTGCCCCGAGGCGCTGTGGCGGCTGCTGCTCGCCCAGTTCGACCTGCCCGAGGCGGCGCTGCATCGCGTCAACGGGCCGGTCAACCTCGTGCGCCTGAACGAGCTGATCGACCAGGCCGTGGACCCCAGGCACGGCCCGGTGCTGCGCTTCCCGCCCTACGAGCCGTCCTGGCCGCTGGGCCGGCTGCCGCAATCGGGCTCGATCTTCGACCGCCTGCGCGACGGCGGCGACGTGCTGCTGCACCATCCGTTCGAGAGCTTCGAGCCGGTGGTGGAGTTCCTGCGCGAGGCGGTGCTCGACCCGCAGGTGCTCGCGATCAAGCAGACGATCTACCGCACCGGCGAGAAGTCGGTGCTGATGGACCTTCTGATCGAGGCGGCGCGCCGCGGCAAGGAGGTGCTGGCCGTCGTGGAGCTCAAGGCGCGCTTCGACGAGGAGGCCAACATCAATTGGGCGGAGCGGCTGGAGGCCGTCGGCGCGCAGGTGGTCTACGGCATCGTCGGGCTGAAGACGCATGCCAAGCTGCTGCTCGTGACGCGGCGCGAGGATTCCAAGCACGGCGCGCGCCTGCAGCGCTACGTCCACCTGTCGACGGGCAACTACAACCCGAAGACGGCGCGTCTGTACACCGACCTCGGCTACCTGAGCGCCGACGAGGGCCTGACCTCCGACGCCGACCAGGTCTTCCAGCAGATCGCGAGCCTCACGCGCATGCGCCCGCCCAGGCACCTGCTGGCCGCGCCGTTCGTGCTGCACAAGCGGATGCTGGCGCACATCGCGCAGGTCGAGGCCGCCGCGCGCGCGGGCAAGCCGGCGCGCATCGTGGTCAAGGTCAATGCGCTGACCGACACCGCGCTGATCGAAGCGCTCGTCAATTGCGGCCAGGCGGGCGCGAGCATCGACCTCGTCATTCGCGGCGCGTGCTCCCTGCCGCCCGGCATCGAGGGCCTGACGGCCAACATCCGCGTGCGCTCGGTGGTCGGGCGCTTTCTGGAGCACTCGCGCATCGTCTACTTCCGCTGGGGCGAGTCGGACGACGAGGAGGCGCTCTATCTCTCGAGCGCCGACTGGATGCTGCGCAACATGCTGCGGCGCATCGAGCTCGCGTGGCCGATCCGCGATCCGGCGCTGCGCCAGCGCGTGATCGACGAATGCCTGGTCCCCTATCTGCACGATACGCGCGACGCCTGGACGCTGGGCGCCGACGGCCGCTACACGCGCGTCGGCGAGGATGGCGTCAGCGCGCAGCAGGCGCTGATGGCACGCTTTCGCAAGCGCGCGGAATAGGGTGCAGCCCGCACGACCATCCAGGAGCCCGTGACATGGACCTGATCCTCTGGCGCCACGCCGATGCCGGCGACAACCTGCCCGACCCGGTGGCGGACCTCGAGCGGCCGCTGCGTCCCAAGGGCGAGCGCCAGGCGCGCCGCGTCGCCGACTGGCTCAACCAGTTCCTGCCGGACTCGGCGCGCGTGCTCACGAGCCCGGCGCTGCGCTGCACGCAGACGGCGGCGGCGCTCGGCCGGCGCGTCAAGAAAGTGGCGGCGCTCGGGCCGGATGGCGATGTGGAGGGCCTGCTGGCCGCGGCCCGCTGGCCCGACGCCAAGGAGGCGGTCCTGGTCGTCGGCCATCAGCCGACGCTCGGAATGGCGGCCGCCTACCTGATGTCGGGCGAGGCGGCGCGCTTCGGCGAGCCGTGGTCGATCAAGAAGGGCAGCGTCTGGTGGCTGCGCCATCGCCTGCGCGACAACCGCTCCGAGGTGCAGATCGTGGCCGTGCGCACGGCCGAGGGGCTCTGACGCCGTCTCTCGTCTCGCAGGGGTCGCCGCGGCCCTTTCCGAAAATCTTTCGGCAAGTGCTTGCGCTCCGTGAAGCGGCGCGTATAGAATGGCAGGCTTCGCTGATCGCAAGTCAGCGCCGACCGCAGCGTGGCGGGCAAGCCGAAAGGTTTCTCGTGCGCAAGTTTGGCGACCGACGGGTCTGCGAAGAAAGTCTGAAATTGATGCTTGACGACGATTCGGAATCGAGCATAGAATAACAGGCTTCGCTGATCGAAAGTTTGTTGGCAAATAACGCGACAAACAGGCGACGGCGAAACAAGCGAGAAAGTCGACTGCTTGACAAGGTTTTAAAAGCAGATCATAATCTCGCTTCTGCGCTGAAAACAGCGCGACGCAGCAAACAACGGTTTGTTCGCGGTAAGTTCTTTAAAAATCAACAGCCGATAAGCGTGGGCGTTTGAAGGCGAGTGCCAAGAGTCCTTCGGGATTCGAAGTCATATGACTTTAAACGCTCATGGAAATTGAAGATAGCTTGCAAAAGTTTCTTCGATTCCTTTATG
>DASVLN010000898.1:0-2869 GCA_036384855.1 Burkholderiaceae bacterium
CGGCGGCGAGGGCGGCGAGCGTCGCGCTGCCGAGCAGGCGGCGGCGAGTCGGGTCGGCGAGGGTGGAATCGGCGTGCGTCATGGCGTGCGTCCTTGGTCGGGTGTGTGTCGGCGCGAGGAGTGCGCCGCAGGCGGATCAGGCGATGGAGAGCTCGACGGCGATGTTTCCGCGCGTCGCCCTGGAGTACGGGCACAGCTGGTGGGCGCCGTCGACGACGCTGCGCGCGACCTCCGGCGCGAGGCCGGGCAGGCTGACCTTCAGGCGCGCCTGCAGCACGAAGCCCTCGCCGGCCTTGCAGAGGTCGACCTCCGCATCCACCGCGACGCCGGTGGGCAGGGCGATGCCGGCGGCGCGCGCGGCGCGGCCCATCGCGCCGATGAAGCAGGCCGACCAGCCGGCCGCGAACAGCTGCTCCGGGTTCGTGCCCGGGCCGGTGCTGCCCGGCGGCGACAGGCGGATGTCGAGGCGCGCGTCGTCGCTGCGCGCCGATCCGTCGCGGCCGCCGACGGTGCGGGTGCGGCCGGTGTAGAGGACTTCGTCGATGGGATTCATGGTCGGTTCCTGGCTGGTTGAAATCGCATGTGAATTAATCGCATGCGATGCACTTTACGGATCGGATTCGGTGATGTCAATGTCTGCGATCAAATCGCATGCGATTAAAAAGGGATATCATCGGATCCCAAGGAGACCGCGACCATGCCTACCCGTCCCAAAGCGCCCGATCTGCCCAGGTTGGGCGACTTCCTCTGCTTCGCCGTCTACTCCGCCAACCTCGCGTACGGCCGCGCGTACAAGCCCATCCTCGACGAGCTGGGCGTCACCTACACGCAGTGGATCGCCATCGTGGCGCTGTGGGAGGAGGACGGCCAGACCGTCGGCAGCCTCGGCGAGAAGCTGTTCCTCGAGTCCAACACGCTCACGCCCATCCTCAAGAAGCTCGAGGCGCTGGGCTACGTCGAGCGCCGCCGCGATCCGGGCGACGAGCGCCAGGTGATCGTCCGCCTCACCGACGCCGGCCGCGCGCTGCGCGAGAAGGGCGCGCAGCGCACGCTCGTCAAGGCGACGGGCCTCGCCGCGGACGAGTTCGCGAAGACGCGGCGCGCGATGAACGAGGTGCGCGACAACCTCATCCGGCACGCGCAGCGGTCGCAGGACTGAAGGCGGCAACCCCTAGTTTGACGGCGGGCGGCATGTCCGCCGAAGCCGCGGAGGTGCGTATCAACGGGTGAGTGATCGCGAGGTCTGCACGCAGCGACCGCTCGCCTGTCCAACCCACCCCGAGGTTTCCATGAAGCTCTCTTCCACTGCAGCCGGCCTCGCGCTCGCGCTGGCCGCCGTCTCGGCGGCCGCGGCCACCAAGGTCGGTCCTTTCACCGTGTACGGCGACATCGAGAAGCGCTGGCTCTCGCTCGGCGGCACCCGCAGCCCGCTCGGCCCGCCGACCTCCGACGAGCACGACCAGATCGGCCACGGTCGCGTGCAGCGCTTCGCCAACGGCGTGATCAGCTGGACGCCCGAGGCGGGCGCGGCGCAACGTCTGATCGGCGGCGAGTCGACGACCTTCGACACCGGCTATGTCCCGAGCAGCCTGCCGATGGGCGGCTTCATGCGGCTGACCGTGCATCGCAACGGCGACTACGAGCTCACCGTGCATGCCCACGACAGCGGCGCCACCAACATCGGCTACGGCTTCACCGCGGTGCTCGTGGGCGCCGACGGCCAGCCTTTCACGTTCACGCACACCGGCCACCTGCAGGGCACGACCGGCGCCGTCTTCGGCCATCCGAAGCGCAGCGACGACTTCGTGACCAAGGGCCACGACAACCGGCTGGCCGCGCACTACCCGCAACTGGTGGAGACCGGCAGCTTCCTGGGCACCCTCACCGGCCAGGACAAGCTGCGCCAGGGCCTGCAGGACCTGCTCGAGGACGCGGCCAAGAGCCTGGCCGCCAAGGGCGTGCAGGCCGTCATCGCGCTCGTGTGACCGGGCCCGCGCTCGCCCTGCCCACGGGCCGCCGGTCGGCCGCGGGCGCCGCCCCCCGTCGCTATGATCCGCTCCACATCGGGGTGGCAAGGAGCGACGACATGGGCGAGGTCACGCAACTGATCGCGCGGGCGCGGGAAGGCGACCGCCCGTCGCTGGATCGCCTGTTCGAGGTGCTGTACCCGGAGCTGCGGCGCATCGCCCATCGGCGGCTCTGGCATGGCGGCCGGGGCGGCGCGTTCGAGACGACCGCGCTCGTCAACGAGTGCTACCTGAAGTTCGTGCAGCGCGACGGCCTCGGCGCGTCCGATCGCGCCCATTTCCTCGCCTACGCGGCGGCCGTGATGCGCTCGGTCATCGTCGACGCCGCCCGCAGCGCCCGCGCGGACCGTCGCGGCGGCGACCTGCAACACGTCACGCTGGACACCGCTGCGGGCGCCGCCGCGGCCGAAAGCTTCGCGGCCGACGAGCTGCTGGACATTCACGCGGCACTCGAGGATCTGCAGCGGATCGACCCGCGGCTGGTGCAGGTCGTCGAGATGCGCTTCTTCGCCGGCATGACCGACGCGGAGATCGCGCAAGTGCTCGGGCTGACCGACCGCACCGTGCGCCGGGACTGGGAGAAGGCGCGGCTGCTGCTCGCGCACTCGCTGCGCGGCTGACGGCGCTCGCCCGGAGGGAGATGGCGATGAGTTCCCTGGACAAGCTCAGCACCGCCTGGGCGACGATCAGCACGCTGCTGGACGAGGCGCTCGCGCTGCCGGCCGGCGAGCGCGCCGCCTGGCTCGATGCGCTGGCCGGCGAGCGCGCCGCGCATCGCGAGACGCTGCTCGCGCTGCTGCGGACGCAGGCCGACGTGGAGCGCGACGACGCGTTCCTGCGCG
>DASVLN010000899.1:0-2405 GCA_036384855.1 Burkholderiaceae bacterium
CGCGCGCCTGCGGCCCCCCGGGCCGAGCCCTGCCAACGACACGAGACCCATGGCCCCCACCGCCCGTCACCGCCTTGCGCGCGCCCTGCGCGCCGTCCCGCCCTTCGTCCTGGCCGGCGCCTGCGCCGCCATCGCCGTGCCCGCGCTCGCCGCCAAGCCCTGCGAGGCGGTCGCCGAGCAACTGAACGAGCTCGCGTCGTACAAGGAGACGAACAAGGCGCTGCTGCGCAACTACCAGGACTGCCTCGCGGTCTCGGAGGTGTGCTCGCTCACGCAGGAGCACGACGGCACCGACGGCATGGTGTTGAGCGGGACGGCCTCGGGCCTCGTCGACGACGGCCTCGACCGGTCGTCGGTCATGACCGCCTACCAGGACGAACGCACGGGCACCTGCCTGTTCGCGATCCACACCGGCGGCTCGGCGGCGTCCTGGCTGTTCCACGGCTGGTCCGTGCGCGGCGGCCGTGCCGAGCCGATTGCGCAGATGGAGCGCTTCTCGCATCGCGCCGACTTCGAGTCGACGCACGCGCTCGTCGGCCTGCTCGGGCAGGCGCGGGCCTGGGCGGTGGCGCGCACCGGCCAGTAGGCGCGCGGCGATCGATCCCCGTGCCACGGGGCCGCATCGCGAGGGATCGCGACGCGTCTCGCATGGCCCCTCAAGCATGACCACTTAAGACCAGTGGTCTATGTCGTCGCCGCCATGGTCTGCAAGCCGATCGGCAGCCGGCTCGGGCGCGACGCTCGATTCGGACCCGCGATTCCTTCGGCCTCTTCGCTCGCAAGCCGCCTGATCCGACGATTCGATCAGGTTGGCGCGCGCTCCGCGATGGGACACGGAATCGATCCCTATCGAAGTGAGCGCCAACGATTCGAGATTCGCTTCACTCAACTGGTTCTGTAGTGGTAATTACCATGTCAAGCACATGACAGCCGGATTACGCTGCCCGCGATCCGAAGAGAGTTGCGGTGCGTCCGTCCCGAAGATCGATCCCAGCGGCTGCCGTCCTCGCGGATTCCCGTCGACGCCCTCCTCCCCCTGAAGGCGCCTTTCGAACCCGGCAAAGCACACGGAGAACGACATGCCCCTGAACGACGACACCGCGCGCCAGCGCAAGATGCAGCTGTTGGCCGCCCTCTCGGCCGCCGTCGCGGCCGGCGCGCCCCTGACGGCCGCCGCCAACCCGCCCAACTGCTCGGCCTGGAACGCCTCGACCGCGTACACCGCCGGCGCGGTGGTGGTCGACCAGTCCAAGACCTACACCGCCAACTGGTGGACGCAAGGCCAGGAGCCCGTGAACAACAACGGCGGCGCCGGCAGCGGCCAGCCGTGGACGCTTTCCAGCGGCTGCAGCGGCTCGCCCTCGCCGAGTCCTTCGCCGTCGCCCAGTCCGTCGCCGTCGCCGAGCCCCAGCCCGTCGCCCTCGCCTTCCCCGAGCCCGTCGCCGTCGCCCGCCGGCGCGACCTTCTTCGGCCCGTACAAGGACATCACCGTCAGCATGAACTGGAACACCAACGTCATCTCGACGGCGGTGACGGGCACGCTGTCGCCGGTGCTGAGCGTCAAGCCGGCCAAGCTGAAGGAGATCACCTGGGCCTTCGCGACCGGCGCATGCGGCAGCGAGAACTGGGGCGGCCTGCAGGCCTCCGCGGTGGCCGCGGCCAACGTGCAGAACTTCGTCAACGCGGGCGTGAAGTACGTGATCTCGACCGGCGGCGCCGCGGGCTCGTTCACCTGCGGCAACGACACCGACTTCGAGACCTTCGTCAATCGCTACGCCTCGGCCAACCTCGCCGGCATCGACTTCGACATCGAGGCCGGCCAGACCCAGGCCGACATCGACAACCTGGTCGCGCGCGTCAAGGCCTCGCAGTCCAAGCATCCGGGCCTGCGCTGGAGCTTCACGCTGGCCACGCTGGGCGGCAACTCGGCGCAGAGCCTGGGCTCGATGGGCGTCAACGTGATGAACTCGATCAAGTCGCACGGGCTGACCAACTACATCGTCAACCTGATGACGATGGACTACGGCAGCGCGATCGCGTCGAACTGCACGCTGAACTCGAGCGGCAAGTGCGACATGGGCAAGTCGGCGATCCAGGCGGCGGTCAACCTGCACAACTACTGGGGCGTGCCGTACTCGCAGATCGAGCTGACGCCGATGATCGGCGGCAACGACGCGACGGACGAGGTGTTCTCCATCGCCGACGCGGCCACGGTGAGCAGCTGGGTCAAGGCCAACGGCGCCGCGGGCATCCACTTCTGGTCGCTCGACCGGGACAAGGACTGCGCGCCCGGCTACGCCTCGGCCACCTGCAACAGCTACGGCTCGGCCGGCACCTGGGGCTTCACGAACGCGTTCATCTCCGACCTGGGACTCTGAACGCCCACGACGGCGCACGCCCCGCGC
>DASVLN010000900.1:0-7980 GCA_036384855.1 Burkholderiaceae bacterium
CGCGCCGGCGTCCGCGCCCGTGCGCGCCGCGGCGCCCGCGCGTCCGGCCTCGGTGCCCGCGCCCCAGCCGCAGGAAGAGAGCCTGCTGTCCACGATCACCGACTCGCCGTTCGTCCTCCCGGGCATCGGCGTCCTGGTCGCGCTCATCGGTGGCTTCGCGTTCTGGAAGAAGCGCCAGGGCAAGCGCAGCTTCTCCGGCGAGACCTCGTTCATCGAGAGCAAGATCCAGCCCGACTCGTTCTTCGGCGCCAGCGGCGGCCAGCGCGTCGACACGCGCGATGGCGGCAACAGCTCGTCGGCGTCGTCGTCGCTGAACTACTCGCTGAGCCAGCTCGACGCCATCGGCGACGTGGATCCCGTGGCCGAGGCCGACGTCTACCTCGCCTACGGCCGCGACCTGCAGGCCGAGGAGATCCTGAAGGAAGCCCAGCGCTCGGATCCGGACCGCCTCGCGATCCGCACGAAGCTCCTCGAGGTCTACGCCAAGCGCGCCGACCTGAAGACCTTCGAGACCCAGGCGCGCCAGCTCCAGGCCCTGACCGGCGGGCGCGGCGAGGACTGGGCGAAGGCGCAGGAGCTCGGCCGCCAGATCGACCCGACGAATCCGCTGTACCAGGAAGGCAGCGAGATCAGCATGGCCGACACGGAGCCCGCGGCCCTCACGCCGCTGGTGCCGCACGACGATGCCGAGCAGACGCTGATGCGCCCGCCGACCCATCCGGCGACCGAGCAGCCGACGCCGACCGACTTCAGCACGACCGACCTGCCGATCGACTTCGACGGAGACCACGAGCCGACCACGACCCGCCAGGGCTTCGAGTCCACCGCCGAAGTGCCGATGGAACACGCGGCGCCGGCGCCGGTGCCCGCCGTCGAGGAAGTGCCGTTCGAGGTCAGCGACTTCGACCTCGGCACCGAACCGGTGGAGCTCGCCGCGCCGGCCCCCGCCGCGCGCAACGAGCACCTGCAGGACGTGTCGGTCAGCCCGCCGCCGTCGATCGACTTCGACTTCGGCGACCTGTCGCTCGACCTCGACAAGCCCGCCGCCGCGGCGGCCGTCGAGCATGCGCCGGCGGTCGAGCACGCGAGCGACTTGCCGGAGCTCGAGATGCCGGCCGCCGCCGCGGACAGCGAGCCGATGGCGCGCAAGATCGAGCTGGCCGACGAGTTCCGCCGCATCGGCGACCACGAGGGTGCGCGCGAGCTGCTCGAGGAGGTCGTCTCCAAGGCCGATGGCCCCTTGAAGTCGCGGGCACAGACGATGTTGGACGCGTTGGGGTAACCTCGCGCGGGTGACGTCCACCGACCGCTTCCCCAGTCCGCCGGCCGAAGGGCCCGGCGGCCACACGAGCCCGGGCCCTGCGCCCGGGTCTTCTTTTGCGCCCGGCGGCACGACCCTGCCGACGGCCGCCGCAAGCGGCGCGACGGGCGTGCCGGGCCATTCGTCGGAAGGCCCGCCGGTGACCGCCCTCGAGGCCACCGGCCGCGCCGACGACGAGCCTTCGCCGCACGAGGCGCCGCCCGGGCCGGGCCTCGGCACCGGCCGCATCGCGCTGGGCATCGCCTACCGCGGCGGCGGCTACCACGGCTGGCAATCGCAGCCGGACGGGCGCACCGTGCAGGACCTGCTCGAGCGCGCGCTCGGCGAATTCGTCGGACTGCCCAAGGGCGGGCTCGTGCCCACCGTCTGCGCCGGCCGAACGGACGCGGGGGTGCATGCGCTCAACCAGGTCGTGCATTTCGACGCGCCGGTGGAGCGCGAGGCGTTTTCCTGGGTGCGTGGCACCAACCGCTTCCTGCCGCCGGACGTCGCCGTCCAGTGGGCGCGGGCCGTCGAGCCCGACTTCCACGCCCGCAACCACGCCCGCGGGCGCTCGTACGCCTTCCTCGTGCGCGAGTCGGCCGTGCGGCCGGCGATCGAGGCCGGGATGTGCGGCTGGGTGTTCCGCCCGCTCGACGCCGACGCGATGCGCACCGCGGCGCAGGCGCTGCTGGGCGAGCACGACTTCAGCAGCTTCCGGGCGTCGATGTGCCAGGCGCTGTCGCCGGTCAAGCAACTGCGCCGCCTCGACATCGCGCGCATCGGCGATTACTGGCGTTTCGACTTCGAGGCCAGCGCCTTCCTGCATCACATGGTGCGCAACATCATGGGCGCGCTGGTGGCGATCGGCAGCGGCAGCCTGCCGGCCACCGCGATGGCGGAACTGCTCGCCGCCCGCGACCGCTCGGCCGCGCCTCCGACCTTTCCGGCCGACGGGCTGTACTTCCTCGGCCCGCGCTACGACGTCCGGCTCGGGCTGCCGGAACGCACGACCGCGCACGACTGGCTGCCCCAGCTGCCGCCGGGACACTCGAGCCCGGACGAGGCCTATCCGCCGCGGCCCTGATCCGTGGCCCGATCGCGGCCGGAGGGGAGGGCGGCGGTAGACTGGCGAGCCGTACCGTTCGCCAGCCAGGATTTCAGCCGATGACCGCACCGGCCCATCGCACCCGCATCAAGATCTGCGGCCTCACCCGCGAGCAGGACGTCGACGCGGCCGTCGAGGCGGGCGCCGACGCGGTCGGCTTCGTGCTCTACGAGCGCAGCCCGCGCCACGTGGACGTTGCGCGCCTGGCGGTCCTCGCGCGCCGCCTGCCGCCCTTCGTCGCGCCGGTATGCCTGTTCGTCAACGCGAGCCCCGACCTGATCGACGCGGCCGTCGCCGCCGTGCCGCAGGCGCTGCTGCAGTTCCACGGCGACGAAGATCCGCAGCAGTGCGAACAGCCCGGCCGGCCCTACCTGCGTGCGGTGCGCATGGCGCCCGGCGTCGATTTGCTAGACTACGCATCTCGGTTCGCCAGCGCCTCGGGCCTGCTGCTCGACGCGTTCGTCGAGGGCTACGGCGGCGGCGGAAAGGTGTTCGATTGGTCTCAGATTCCTCGCGGCGTTCCCCGTCCGGTCGTTTTGTCTGGTGGGTTGAATCCTGCAAACGTGATCGATGGAGTGATGCGCGTCCGGCCCTGGGCCGTTGACGTGAGCTCCGGCGTGGAATCGGCGAAGGGCGTCAAGGACGCCGCGCTGGTGCGCCGGTTCTGCGAGGCGGTGCGCGAAGCCGATGCGCGCGCCGCCGATGCCCCGCTCTGACGCTCCCGCCGCCGCGCGCTGACGCCAGCGCCGCCGGCACGGCCGCTCCTGACCGGAAGCGGCGGCGCGTCGCTTCGACTTCGAAAGAGATCCGATGTCCGACTATTCGCAACCCGACGCCACGGGCCACTTCGGCCCCTACGGCGGTACCTTCGTGGCCGAGACCCTCGTCCACGCCATCGCCGAGCTCAAGGACGCCTACGCGCACTACCGCGTCGACGCTGAGTTCCAGCGCGAGTTCCGCCACGAGCTCGCCCATTTCGTCGGCCGGCCGAGCCCGGTCTACCACGCCGCCCGCCTCAGCCGCGAGAACGGCGGCGCGCAGATCTGGCTCAAGCGCGAGGACCTGAACCACACCGGCGCGCACAAGGTCAACAACACGATCGGGCAGGTGCTGCTCGCGCGCCGCATGGGCAAGCCGCGCATCATCGCGGAGACCGGCGCCGGCCAGCACGGCGTCGCGACGGCGACGATCTGCGCGCGCTACGGCCTCGAGTGCGTCGTCTACATGGGCGCCGAGGACGTCAAGCGCCAGAGCCCCAACGTCTACCGCATGCACCTGCTGGGCGCGAAGGTCGTGCCGGTGGACTCCGGCGGCCGCACGCTCAAGGACGCGCTCAACGAGGCGCTGCGCGACTGGGTCACCAACGTCGAGAACACGTTCTACGTGATCGGCACGGTGGCCGGCCCGGCGCCGTATCCGGAGATGGTGCGCGAGTTCCAGAGCGTGATCGGCGAGGAATGCCTGCAGCAGATGCCCGGGGAGATCGGCCGCCAGCCCGATGCGGTCGTCGCCTGCGTGGGCGGCGGCAGCAACGCGATGGGCATCTTCTACCCGTACATCGGGCATGCGGCCACGCGGTTGATCGGCGTCGAGGCCGCCGGCCTGGGCCTCGAGACGGGCAAGCATGCGGCCTCGCTGTCCGCGGGATCGCCGGGCGTGCTGCACGGCAACCGCACCTACCTGCTGCAGGACGCCAACGGCCAGATCCTGGAGACGCACTCGATCTCCGCCGGCCTGGACTACCCCGGCGTCGGCCCCGAGCATGCGTACCTGAAGGACATCGGCCGCGCCGAGTACGTCGGCATCACCGACAAGGAGGCGCTGGAGGCCTTCCACCGGCTGTGCCGCACCGAGGGCATCATCCCCGCGCTGGAGTCCAGCCACGCGGTCGCGCACGCGATCAAGCTGGCGGCGACGATGAAGCCCGACCAGCACGTGCTGGTGAACCTGTCCGGCCGCGGCGACAAGGACATCGGCACGGTCGCCGATCTCTCCGGAGCGGACTTCTACTGTCGACCGTCCTGTCGAGGGCAGAGCGTCAAGGGCGGCCCGGTCGGAGGTGCGCAATGAGCTCGCGCATCGACACCGTCTTCGCCCGCCTGCGCGAACAGGGCCGCAAGGCCGTGATCCCCTACGTCTGCTGCGGCGATCCGTTCGCGGATGCGACCGTCGAGATCCTGCTGGGCCTGGCCGCCGGCGGGGCCGACGTGATCGAGCTCGGCGTGCCGTTCTCCGACCCGATGGCCGACGGCCCGGTGATCCAGAAGGCGTCCGAGCGCGCGCTGGCCCGCGGCATCGGCAACGACCAGGTGCTCGCCGCGGTGCGCGGTTTCCGCGAGCGCGACACGACCACGCCCATCGTCCTCATGGGCTACGCCAACCCGGTCGAACGCTACGACCTCGTGCACGGCGCCGGCGCCTTCGTGCGCGAGGCCGCGGCCGCGGGCGTGGACGGCGTGCTGGTCGTCGACTACCCGCCCGAGGAATCGCAGGCCTTCTCCGCCAGCCTGAAGGCGGCCGGGCTCGCGCCGATCTTCCTGCTCGCGCCGACCTCCACCGAGGCGCGCATGCGCCAGGTGGGCGAGATCGCGGCCGGCTACGTCTACTACGTCTCGCTCAAGGGCGTGACGGGCGCCGGCCACCTCGACACCGCCGCCGTGGCCGCGGCCGTGCCCCGCATCAAGGCGCATGTCCGGGTGCCGGTGGGCGTGGGCTTCGGCATCCGCGACGGGGCGACGGCGCGCGCGGTCGCGCAGGTCGCGGACGCCGTCGTGATCGGCTCGGCGCTGGTGCAATGCCTGGAAGCGCAGACCCGGGCCGGCGTCGCCGAGGCGGCGCGGCGGTTCGTCGCCGAGATCCGCTCGGCGGTGGACGGCGCCTGAACAGGCGTACAGTCCGGGTTTCGGATTGAAGAGCCGGCGTCCTGCCCAGCAGGGCCGCCGGCGGAGAGCGGCCCGGGCATCCGGGCTGCCTCGAACGTTGGGCGGGGCCCTCGCGGCCCTCGAGCAAGGAGTGATGGATGAGTTGGCTTGAAAAGCTGTTGCCCCCGAAGATCCAGCAGACGGATCCGAGCGAGCGGCGCACGATCCCGGAAGGGCTGTGGATCAAGTGCCCGTCGTGCGAGACGGTGCTCTACAAGACCGACCTCGAGCAGAACCTCAACGTCTGCCCGAAATGCGACCACCACCTGCGCATCGGCGCGCGCGCCCGGCTCGAGGCCTTCCTCGACGCCGAGGGTCGCTACGAGATCGGCCAGGAGGTCCTCCCGGTCGACCCGCTGAAGTTCAAGGACAGCCGCAAGTACCCCGAGCGCCTGCAGGGGGCCCTGGAGGCCACGGGCGAGACCGACGCCCTTGTCGTGATGGGCGGCTCGGTGATGAGCGTGCCCGTCGTCGTCGCGTGCTTCGAGTTCGACTTCATGGGCGGCTCGATGGGCTCGGTCGTGGGCGAGCGCTTCGTGCGCGGCGTCCGGGCCGCCGTCGAGCAGCGCGTGCCCTTCGTCTGCTACACGGCCACCGGCGGCGCGCGCATGCAGGAGGGCCTGTTCTCGCTGCTGCAGATGGCCAAGACCAACGGCGCGCTGACGCTGTTGTCCAAGGCGAAGCTGCCCTACATCAGCGTTCTGACCGACCCGACCATGGGCGGCGTGTCGGCGAGCTTCGCGTTCATCGGCGACGTCGTGATCGCCGAGCCCAAGGCGCTGATCGGCTTCGCCGGGCCGCGCGTCATCGAGAACACCGTGCGCGAGAAGCTGCCCGAGGGCTTCCAGCGCTCCGAGTTCCTGCTGAAGAAGGGCGCGATCGACCTGATCTGCGATCGCCGCCAGCTGCGCCCGACGATCGCGCGGCTGCTCGCGCAGCTGCAGCGCCAGAGCGCCGACGCCGTCGCCTGACGGGCCCCCACGGTCGCTAGCGCTCCCTGCCCCCCCGAGGGGGCTTGCGCGTGCGGCCCGGCGGAGCCGGATCCGCCGCTTCCCCGCGTCTCGCTTGGGACGGGCGAGCGGCAGCGCCGGAACCGCCTTTCGCTTCGCGGACGTCGTGCCCTCGACGTCCGTTTGTTTTTGGAGTCGCCATGACCCATCCCCGCACGCTGGCCGAGTGGCTCGCGCACTGCGAGCGCCTGCATCCGAAGACCATCGACATGACGCTGTCGCGCGTGCACAAGATGGTCGAGCGCCTGCAGGTGCGTTTCGAGGCGCCGGTGATCTCGGTGGCCGGCACCAACGGCAAGGGCTCGACCTGCGCGATGCTGGACGCGATCGCGCGCGCGGCCGGCTACCGCGTCGGCCTGTTCAGCAAGCCGCACCTGGTGCACTTCGAGGAGCGCTGCCGCATCGACGGCGCGATGATCACCGAGGCCGAGCTGCTGCCGCACTTCGAGGCGGTCGAGCGGGCGCGCGGCGACCTGCAGCTGACCTACTTCGAGTTCACGACGCTCGCCATCCTGCACGCGCTGGCGGCCACGCCGCTGGATCTCGTGATCCTCGAGGTCGGCCTGGGCGGCCGGCTGGACGCGGTCAACGGCATCGACGCCGACGTGGCGGTCGTCACGAGCATCGACATCGACCACGTGGAGTACCTCGGCCCCGACCGCGAATCGATCGGCCGCGAGAAGGCGCACATCGCGCGTCCGGGCCGGCCGCTGATCGTGGGCGACCCGATGCCGCCGGCGAGCATCCAGGCCTACGCGGAATCGATCGGCGCCGACCTGTGGCTGCAGGGGCGCGACTTCAACTACTCGGGCGATCGCCAGCAGTGGTCGTGGAGCGGCCGCGGGCGGCGCTGGAACGCGCTCGGCTACCCGGCGCTGCGCGGCGCCAACCAGCTGCTCAACGCCTCGGGCGCGCTCGCGGCGCTGGAGGCGCTGCGCGAGCGCCTGCCCGTGACGGCGCAGGCTGTGCGCGTGGGGCTCGCCTCGGTGGAGCTGCCCGGGCGCTTCCAGATCGTCCCGGGGCAGCCGGCGCTGGTGCTGGACGTCGCGCACAACCCGCATTCCGTCGCGGCGCTGGCGCTGAACCTGGACCAGATGGGCTTCTTCCCGCGCACCTTCGCGGTGTTCGGGGCGATGCACGACAAGGATCTCGCCGGCGCCGTCGGCAAGATCGTCCACCTGGTCGATGACTGGCACGTCACCGACCTGCCGCTCGCGCGGGCCGCCAAGGCCGCGGAGCTGGCCGAGACGATCTGGGCGCTCACCGCGGCGCAGCCGCCTTCCGCGCCCAAGCCGCGCGTGACGACGCACCGTTCGCCGCAGGAAGCGCTCGCGGCGGCGATGTCGCAGGCAGACCCGGCTGATAGAATCGTGGTCTTCGGCTCGTTCTACACCGTGGGCGGCGTGCTGAAGGACGGCCTGCCGCGAGGGGTGGCCCGACACGTGGGTTGATCCGGCGGCGCCGCGTTCCGATCGAACGCCGCGCGAGGCGCCGCGCGACCCGTCCGGCCCCGGGCATCGACGAGAAGGCATGGGGCTGCTGGCTCTCTTCCAACGCAACAAGCAGACCGCCGCCAAGCCCGGCCGCGCGGGACGGGCGGGACGCTCGCCGGCGCGCCAGGCGGCGGCCGCGAGAGATCGG
>DASVLN010000901.1:0-3037 GCA_036384855.1 Burkholderiaceae bacterium
GCCGGATGCAGCAACGGCGCGTAGGCCGAGCGGAACAGGGCGATATCGGTCACGCCCAGCGCGCCCGCGGTCTCGCCGTGGTAGCCCCCCTGCAGCGCGACGAATCGGTGCTTCGCCGGCCGGCCGGCGTTGCGCCAGTGGTGGGCGCTCATCTTCAGCGCGATCTCCGTGGCCGAGGCGCCGTCGCTCGCGTAGAACGCATGGCCGAGGCCGGTGAGCGCGGCCAGGCGCTCGGACAGCTCGACGACCGGCGGATGCGTCAGGCCCGCGAGCATCACGTGGTCGAGCCGCTCGAGCTGGTCGACCAGCGCCGCGCGGATCGCGGGATGGCCGTGGCCGAACAGGTTCGTCCACCAGCTGCTGATGCCGTCCAGGATCCGCCGGCCCTCGACGTCCACGAGCCACGGGCCGTGCGCGGACGCGATCGCGACCAGCGGCACGTCGCCGGGCGTCGATGCGCCGGGCGTGCCGTGCGCCTTCATCTGCGTGCAGGGATGCCAGACGGCGCGCAGGCTGCGCGCGCGCCACGCGGCGTTGGCGCCCGGGGGCGGCGTGGCCGGGGTCGTCGGCTCGGTCATTCCATCTCCTTGGCCGCGCGCGGCGTCGTCGGGGACGCCGGCGCTCCAGGTCCGGCGGCGTGCCGGACATCGCGAAAAAAAGGATGCGACTTTAAGCCATGGCCGCGCACGGCCGGGCTGTGCAAATCGACAGGGGCGTGCAGTCTTTCCAGCCTGCTTCGGCCGCGATGGCGTAGACTGTATTTTCGTACAGCAATATCCGTGTGCCACCGTGGACACCCGCCAGAAGCTCATCATCCTTGCCGACGCGGCCAAGTACGACGCCTCGTGCGCGTCCAGCGGCACGGCGGCGCGCGACTCCAGCGACGGCCGCGGCCTGGGATCGACGGAGGGCGCGGGCATCTGCCACAGCTACGCGCCGGACGGACGCTGCATCTCGCTGCTGAAGGTGCTGCTGACCAACTGGTGCGTGTACGACTGCCTGTACTGCGTCAACCGCGAGTCGAGCAACGTCGCGCGCGCGCGCTTCCGCGTCGACGAGGTGGTCGGGTTGACGCTGGACTTCTACCGCCGCAACGTCATCGAGGGGCTGTTCCTGAGCTCGGGCATCGTGCGCTCGCCCGACTACACGATGGAGCAGGTGATCGAGGTCGCGCGCCGCCTGCGCGAGGAGCACGACTTCCGCGGCTACATCCACCTGAAGACGATCCCCGACGCGAGCGACGAGCTGGTGCTCAAGGCCGGCCGCTACGCCGACCGCCTGAGCGTCAACATCGAGCTGCCGACGGCCGACGCGCTGCAGGCGCTCGCGCCCGAGAAGGAGAGCGGCGCGATCCGGCGCTCGATGGCGCGCATCAAGCTGCGGCTGGACGAGCGTGCCGACGACGCCGCGCCGCGCGTCCCGCGTTCCATGGCCGCGGCGGCGCCCCGGCCCGCGGCGCCGCCGCGCTTCGCGCCGGCGGGGCAGAGCACGCAGATGATCGTCGGCGCCGACGCCTCGGACGACCGCACGATCCTGCGCACCAGCGCGACGCTGTACGGTGCCTATGGCCTGAAGCGCGTCTACTACTCGGCGTTCAGCCCGATCCCGCATGCGTCCGCCGCGCTGCCGCCTCGCGCCGCGCCGCTCATGCGCGAGCACCGGCTCTACCAGGCCGACTGGCTCATGCGCTTCTACGGCTTCGCCCAGGACGAGATCTGCACCGAGGACGGCATGCTGTCGCTGGACGTCGACCCCAAGCTGGCCTGGGCGCTCGCGAACCCGGCGCAGTTCCCGGTCGACCTCAACCGCGCGCCGCGCGAGCGCCTGCTGCGCGTGCCGGGGCTGGGCGTCCGCTCGGTCGATCGCGTCCTGGCCGCACGCCGCGCGCGCAGCGTGCGCCGGGCCGACCTCGACCGCCTGCGCGTACCCGTGACCAAGGTACTGCCCTTCGTGCTGCTGCCCGACCACGTGCCGCGCGAGGCCGACGGCGCGCGGCTGCGGCGGGTCGTCGAGCGTCGCCCCGCGGCAGCGCAGGGGGAGTTGTTTGCATGAGCCCTGCCCGGCCGCCCGAAAGGGCTCGCACCGCAGGCCGCGAGGCCGGAGGTTTCCTGCTGAGCCCTGCCCGGCCGCCCGAAAGGGCTCGCACCGCAGGCCGCGAGGCCGGAGCCTGCCTGCTGCGCCCTGCACGGCGGGCGGAGCTCGTGTCGTGATCGCCGAAGTCGCCGCGATCGCGCAGGACGCGCCGGCCGCGATCTCACTCGATGGCGTGACCGACTGGGCCGGCTTCTCGCGCGCGGTGCGCCTGCTCGTCGCCCGCGGCGTCGCGCCCGGCGGGGTGCGCTGGCAGGTCGCGGGCGAGGACGACGTCGACCTTTTCGGCGCCGCCGCGATGCCCGCGCGTGCGTTGCCCGAGCCGCCGCCGATGAACCTGCCACGCGCCTTCGTCGAGTCGGCGCGCGAGGTGTTCCTGCACGCCGACGCCGACCGCTTCGCGCTGCTGCACGGTCTGGCCGCCCGCGTCGCGGCCGATGCGCGGCATTGGGACGACCCGCTCCATCCCGAACGCCTGCACTTCGAGCGCTGCCTGCGCGAGGTGCGGCGCGAGATCCACAAGATGCATGCGTTCGTTCGCTTTCGCCCGATCCCGACCGAAGGCGAGGGCGAGGACGACGGGGCGCTGCGGCATGTCGCCTGGTTCGAGCCGGCGCACCACGTGCTCGAAGCCGCCGCGCCGTTCTTCGCCCGCCGCTTCGCGACGCTGCGCTGGGCGATCCTCACGCCGCGGGCGAGCGTCGCATGGAACGGCCGCGCGCTGGTGCACGGTCCGGGCGCCCGCCGCGAGGACGCCCCCGCCGCCGACGCCGGCGAGGCGCTCTGGCTCGCGTACTACCGCAGCATCTTCAACCCGGCGCGCGTGAAGCTGGCGATGATGAAGCGCGAGATGCCGGTGCGCTTCTGGCGCAACCTGCCCGAGGCGCGGCAGGTCGGCCCCATGCTGGCCGAGGCGGCGGATCGCGAGCACGCGATGATCGCGGCC
>DASVLN010000902.1:0-2444 GCA_036384855.1 Burkholderiaceae bacterium
TCGAGTCGGCGGCCATCCTGGTCGCCAACGACACCGGCCTGTCGCACGTCGCCGCGGCGACAGGCACGCGCAGCGTGATCGTCGCCAGCGGCTCCGACGTCGCCCGCTGGCGGCCGCTCGACCCTGCGCGCCACGTCGTCCTGTGGCACGCGGCGCCGTGCCGCCCGTGCGCCCATCCCGTCTGCCCGACCGCGCACGAATGCGCGGCCGGCGTTCCCGCCGCCGCCGTGATCGATGCGGCGATCCAACTGCTCGGAGATTCCGTCCCATGCCCGACTCCAACGGCCGCCTGCGCATCCTGACCTGGCACGTCCACGGCAACTACCTCTGGTACCTCACCCAGGTACCCCACGAGTTCTACCTCGTCACCGACCGCGACCGCACGACGCACCACAGCGGCCGCAGCGGGACGCTGCCCTGGGGCGACAACGTGCACGAGGCGCCGGTCGACCAGATCCGCGACATGGAGTTCGACGTCATCCTCTGGCAGTCGCGCGCCGAGTACGAGAACGAGCAGACCACGCTGCTGTCCGCGGCGCAGCAGCGGCTGCCGATGGTCTACCTCGAGCACGACCCGCCGCTCGAGCACCCGACCGACCAGAAGCACTGGGCCGACGACGAGAAGGTCACCGTGGTGCACGTCACCGGCTTCAACGCGCTGATGTGGGATCACCGCGACTCGCCGGTCGAGGTCATCGAGCACGGCGTCCGGCTGCTCTTCGACGCGCGCTACGACGGCCGCCACGGCAAGGGCGTCACCGTCGCGAACAACATCGCCACGCGCGGGCGGCGCCTCGGCGCGGACGTGTTCGTGCGGCTGCGCGAGCAGGTGCCGCTCACGCTCGTGGGCATGGGCTCGATGGAATTCGGCGGGCACGGCGAGGTCGCCAACCGCGAGCTGCCGGCCTTCATCTCGCACTACCGCTTCTTCCTCAACCCGATCCGCTACACGAGCCTCGGGCTGTCGGTGATCGAGGCCATGATGGTCGGCCTGCCCATCGTGGGCCTCGCGACGACCGAGATGAGCACGGTCATCGTCAACGGCGTCAACGGCTGGCTCGAGACGCGGCCCGAGAAGCTCGTCGAGCCCATGCGCGCGCTGATCGACGACCCCGGGCTCGCCCGCCGCTGGGGCGAGGCCGCGCGCCGCACCGCCGAGGAGCGCTTCGGCATCGCCCGCTTCGTCGCCGACTGGGACCGCGTGCTGCGCCACGCGGCCGGCGCGAGCATCCACTGAGACAGCGCAAGGACCCTGCCATGACGCTTCCCCTGCACGAACGCCGCATCGCCGTCACCGGCGGTGCCGGCTTCATCGGATCGCACCTGTGCGAGCGCCTGCTGGCGCGCGGCGACGAGGTGCTGTGCATCGACAATTTCTATACCGGCTCGCGCGAGTTCATCGCGCCGCTGCTGACGCATCCGCGCTTCGAGCTCGTGCGCCACGACGTCACCTTCCCGCTCTACATCGAGTGCGACGCGATCTTCAACCTCGCGTGCCCGGCCTCGCCGATCCACTACCAGATGGATCCGGTGCAGACGACCAAGACCAGCGTGCACGGCGCGATCAACCTGCTGGGCCTGGCCAAGCGGCTGCGCGCGCCGATCCTGCAGGCGTCGACGAGCGAGGTCTACGGCGACCCGACGTGCCACCCCCAGGTCGAGGGCTACTGGGGCCACGTGAATCCCATCGGCCCGCGCGCCTGCTACGACGAGGGCAAGCGCTGCGCCGAGACGCTCTTCATGGACTACCACCGCCAGCACCGCGTGCCGGTGAAGATCGCGCGGATCTTCAACACCTACGGCCCGCACATGCACCCGGGCGACGGGCGCGTCGTCTCCAACTTCATCGTGCAGGCGCTCACCGGCGAGCCGATCACCCTCTACGGCGACGGCCTGCAGACGCGCTCGCTGTGCTACGTCGACGACACCGTGGCCGGCCTGATGAGGCTGATGGACTCCGCGCTGAGCGTCACGGGCCCGGTCAACATCGGCAACCCGGTCGAGCTCAGCATGCGGGACATCGCGCACACCATCCTCGACCTGACCGGTTCGCGCTCGACCATCGTGCACCGCCCGCTGCCCGCGGACGACCCGCGCCAGCGCTGCCCGGACATCTCGCAGGCACGCGAGCTGCTCGATTGGCGGCCGACCGTCGGCGTGCGCGAGGGGCTGTCTCGCACCATCGCGTGGTTCGACGAGCTGCTGCGCCGGCGCGGCGCGATCGTCGCCGAGCACGCCTACGACGCCGTGCCCGAACCCGTCCCGGTGCCCGCGCCCGAGCCTCCGCGAACGCTGACCACCTGACCCCACGATGCTGCAGCCGCAGGCCACGATCGCCGACCACGACCTCGCGCGCGCGCGCCGCGCGCTGGTCGGCGACTCGGGCTGGGCGAGCGTCTGCGGCGCGCTGTTCGGCGGCATCGTGCTGGCGGGCTACGCGATCG
>DASVLN010000903.1:0-1506 GCA_036384855.1 Burkholderiaceae bacterium
CGCGCCCGCGCGCAGGCGCGTCGAGCCGCGCAGCTCGCACACGAGCGTCTCGGAGGCGCCCGGGTAGTCGCAGTAGGCGTGCGTGGTGCCGCCCAATTGCTCGACGAAGGTGACGGTGGCCGCGAGCTGGTTGGCCTCGCCCGCGGCCGCGGCGGCGCGCGACTCGAGGTGCTCCGGTCGCACGCCCAGCGTCACCTTGTCGCCCGGCTTCGCGCGCGCGGCGTCGACCTCGCAGCGCACGAGCGCGCCGGTCGACAGCCGCACGACCGCCTCGGCCGCGTTCGCGGAGACGACCTCGGCCGCGACGAAGTTCATCTTCGGCGAGCCGATGAAGCCGGCGACGAAGAGGTTGTCGGGATGCTCGTAGAGCTCCAGCGGCGTGCCGACCTGCTCGATGCGGCCGCCCGCGAGCACGACGATGCGGTCGGCCAGCGTCATCGCCTCGACCTGGTCGTGGGTGACGTAGATCATCGTCGTCTTCAGCTCCTCGTGGAGCTTGGCGAACTCGTAGCGCATGCGCACGCGCAGCGCGGCGTCGAGGTTGGACAGCGGCTCGTCGAACAGGAAGACTTCCGGCTTGCGCACGATCGCGCGGCCGATCGCCACGCGCTGGCGCTGGCCGCCCGACAGCGCCTTCGGCCGGCGATCCAGCAGGTGCTCGATGTTGAGGATCTTCGCGGCCTGGTGCACGAGGCGCTGGATCTCGTCCTTGGGCACCTTGGCGATCTGCAGCCCGAACGCCATGTTGTCGAACAGGCTCATGTGCGGGTAGAGCGCGTAGCTCTGGAACACCATCGCGATGCCGCGCTCGGCGGGCGGGACGTCGTTGACCACGCGCCCCCCGATGCGCAGCGTGCCGCCGCTGATGTCCTCGAGGCCCGCGATCGTGCGCAGCAGCGTCGACTTGCCGCTGCCCGAGGGGCCCACGAACACCATGAACTCGCCGTCGCGGATCTCGAGGTCGATGTCGCTCAGGATGCGGATGTCCCCGAACGCCTTGCGCACCTGCGTCAGCTGGAGGTTTGCCACTGTCGTCTGTCTCCTGTGGCGGTGCGCTCGTCTCCGCGGCGCCCGCGCTGGTCTTCGCGATCCGCTCTCGCGGTCGTCAATGTAGAGAATATACAAAGTCAGAGACCGTCGCGCAATGCGTAACTACTTAAATTACAGCGCCATGCTCACTGCTACGACTACAGGAAATGCAATTGTCAGGGATAACCCTTTGTAGGCGAACTACACAAAAACTTCTCAACAGGCGATACTGGCATCATTCTGCCGCACCGGCGCAGCCCAGGGCTCCGCCGCGTCCGGCCTCGCCGACAAGGATTCCTGAATGAGCAAGTCTTCCGTCGCCGCCCCGGCGCCCGACTCCCAGAAGCCGCGCGCGGGCGAAGGCGACGCCCGTCCGCCGGAGGGTGCGTTGAACGCCGAGTTCGCCGCCGCGTGGCGGCGCGAGCTCGCGCAGCGCAGCGACGCGTCCTCGGCCGCGGCATGCCTGCGTGCCGCGGC
>DASVLN010000904.1:0-1588 GCA_036384855.1 Burkholderiaceae bacterium
CCACCGCCGACATCGAGGCGGCGCTCGCGGACGTGCGGCCGAGCGCTCCCCCGCGCGCGCTTGCGCTCGCGCAGGCGCGGGTGCGGGCGATGCTGGACGAACTGGCCGCGCTGCGCCGCGAGGTGCGCCAGCGCCAGTCGATGTCCGTGATGTTCCTCGAGGAGGTCGAGGACGTGCGCGGCCAGGTGATGCTCGCCTTCGCGCTGGTCGTCGCGTTGCTGGTGGCCGTCGTGGGGCTCGGCGTACGCTGGATCGTGGTGGCGCGGCGGGAGCGCGCGATCCGCGAGCGCGCCGAGCAGCTGGCCGTCCTCGCGGAGGCCGAGCGCGCGCGGGCCGAGACCGTCGGGCGCGACAAGGCACGTTTCCTGGGCATGCTGAGCCACGAGCTGCTGACGCCGCTGCAGTCCATCCTGAGCACGATGGACGTGATCGAGTCGCGCGGCCGGGTCGACGCGCGCGAGCCGGCGTTCACCCGCCTGCGCGAAAGCACGCGGTCGCTGCGCGGGCGCATCAGCGACCTGGTCGACTTCGCCAAGATGTCCTCGGGGCGCCTGGAGACCCGCATCCGCGGCTTCCAGGTCGACGCGCTCGTCGACACGGCGCTTCGTGACCTCGAGGAGACGCTTGCCGCACGCAACCTCGACGTCCACTGGGAGGCCGGGCCGGAGCTCGCGCAACGCATCTACTCGGATCCGGCGCGGCTGCGCCAGATCCTCGACAACCTGCTCACCAACGCGATCAAGTACACCGAGCGCGGCGGCATCGCGATCCACGTGCGGATCGCGGAGCAGGGCGACCTGCTGCGGCTGGAGGTCGCAGACACGGGCGTGGGCATCCCGCCCGAAGAGATCCCGCACCTGTTCGAGCCGTTCTACCGTTCGCCCAAGACGGCGGCGATGGCCGAGGGCAGCGGGCTCGGGCTCGCGGTGGTGCGCAGCCTCGTCGACCTGATGGGCGGCAGTATCCGCGTCGACTCCACGCCGGGCCGCGGCACCTCGATCGCGCTGGAGGTGCCGATCGCGCTCGGCGCCGATGCGGAGGTCGAGCCGCCGATGCGCATCGACATCCGTCGGCCGGTGCTGGTCGTCGACGACGCGCGCGACGCGCGGCATGCGATCGCCGAGGTGATCCGGGCCCTTGGCATCGATGCCCACGAAGTCGACTGCGGCGAGCAGGCGCTCGTGCAGGCGCAGTTGCACGACTACCAGGCGATCCTGCTGGACATGCAGATGCCGGGGCTGTCCGGCGCGGAGGTCGCCCGGCGGCTGCGCCGGCCGGGCGGTCGCCATGAGAAGACCTTCCTGGTGCTGGTGTCCGCCTACAGCGAACTCGACGAGGCCAGCGCGGCGGCGCTGTTCGATGCGCGCATCGACAAGCCGGCCAGCCGCCGCGACCTGGCGTCAGCGCTGTCGCGGGCCGCCGCTGCGGCCAGCCGCGCGCCGCCTTCGGGCTAGCTGTGAAGGTTCAATAGGTTGTTGCGGGTGTTCACCCGGAGAGGTTTTGAGAGACTGGGAATCGCCAAACCCCCCGTCAACTTCAAAGCCGGAACCGGATGAACACCCATAAGCATGCCCGATTGACGTACCTC
>DASVLN010000905.1:0-4497 GCA_036384855.1 Burkholderiaceae bacterium
GAGATGGTGATGCCGGGCGACAACGTGTCGATCA
Organism: Burkholderiaceae bacterium; assembly: GCA_036384855.1. Lineage (GTDB taxonomy): Bacteria > Pseudomonadota > Gammaproteobacteria > Burkholderiales > Burkholderiaceae_C > Scleromatobacter. The sequence continues at coordinate 35 of DASVLN010000905.1, forward strand.
CGGTCAAGCTGATCGCCCCGATCGCGATGGAAGAAGGCCTGCGCTTCGCCATCCGTGAAGGCGGCCGCACCGTCGGCGCCGGCGTCGTCGCCAAGATCATCGAGTAACTCTTGCGTGATGCGGACGCGCGGCCCCCGCGGCGGCGCGTCCTCTCCCACATCCCGCCGGGCGCGACCCGGCACCGCTCTTTGAGGAACACATCATGCAAAAGCAAAAGATCCGCATCCGCCTGAAGGCGTTCGACTACAAGCTGATCGACCAGTCGGCGCTCGAGATCGTCGAGACCGCCAAGCGCACCGGCGCGATCGTCAAGGGCCCGGTTCCCCTGCCGACCCGCCTGCAGCGCTTCGACATCCTGCGCTCGCCGCACGTCAACAAGACGAGCCGGGACCAGTTCGAGATCCGCACGCACCAGCGCCTGATGGACATCGTCGACCCGACGGACAAGACCGTCGACGCGCTGATGAAGCTGGACCTGCCGGCCGGCGTCGACGTCGAGATCAAGCTGCAGTAATCGCGGCGGTTGCGGGTTCGCCCGCATCTGCTACAATCGCAGGCTCTGCGTAAAAAAGCCCCTCGGCCATCGGTCGTGGGGCTTTGCACGTTGAACCAAGTCAGCCCGGCCAATCGCTGTCGGGTATGTGAAACAAAGGCCCGGAAGCCGTCAGGCGGCGGGCTGGAGAAAAACCATGAGTCTGAGCAATCGCATGGGATTGCTGGGTCGCAAGGTGGGCATGATGCGCATCTTCACGGACGACGGCGACGCCGTGCCCGTGACGGTGATCGACGTGTCCAACAACCGCGTCACCCAAGTCAAGACCGCCGACACCGACGGCTACGCCGGCGTCCAGGTCGCCTTCGGCACGCGCAAGGCGTCGCGCGTCTCCAAGCCGGAAGCCGGCCACCTCGCCAAGGCGGGTGTGGAGGCGGGCGAGATCCTGAAGGAATTCCGCGTCACCGCGGAGATCGCCTCCGAATACAAGCCGGGCGCCACCGTGCCCGTGGCCCTGTTCGAGGCCGGCCAGCTCGTCGACGTGCAAGGCACCTCGATCGGCAAGGGCTTCGCGGGCACCATCAAGCGCCACAACTTCGGCTCGCAGCGCGCGTCGCACGGTAACAGCCGTTCGCACAACGTGCCGGGCTCGATCGGCATGGCGCAGGATCCGGGTCGCGTGTTCCCGGGCAAGCGCATGTCGGGTCACCTCGGCGACGAGACCGTCACCGTGCAGAACCTCGACGTCGTCCGCGTCGATGCCGAGCGCTCGCTGCTGCTCGTGCGCGGCGCCGTCCCCGGCGCGAAGAACGGCCACGTGGTCGTCCGTCACGCCGTCAAGGTCAAGGCCAAGAAGGGAGCCAACTGATGCAACTCGAGCTCCTCAACGAACAAGGCCAGGCCACTTCGAAGGTCGACGCGCCGGACACCGTGTTCGCGCGTGACTACAACGAAGCCCTGGTGCACCAGGTCGTCGTCGCGTTCCAGGCCAACGCCCGCGCCGGCACCCGTGCGCAGAAGAACCGTGAGACCGTCAAGCATTCGACGAAGAAGCCGTGGCGCCAGAAGGGCACCGGCCGCGCTCGCGCCGGCATGACCTCGTCGCCGATCTGGCGTGGAGGCGGTCGCGCCTTCCCGAACAGCCCGGACGAGAACTTCACGCAGAAGGTCAACAAGAAGATGTATCGCGCCGGCATGGCCGCGATCCTCTCGCAGCTCGTGCGCGACGGCCGCCTGGCGGTGGTCGAGTCGATCGACGTCGACGCGCCGAAGACCAAGCTGCTGGCCCAGAAGTTCAAGGACATGGGCCTCAGCTCCGTCATGGTCATCTCCGACAACATCGGCGAGAACCTCGAGCTGGCTTCGCGCAACCTGCCCAACGTGCTCGTGACCGAGCCGCGTTATGCCGATCCCCTGTCGCTGGTCTTCTACAAGAAGGTGCTGGTGACCAAGGCCGCGATCGAGCAGCTCAAGGAGATGTTCGCATGAGCGCCACCAAGAAATTCGACGAAAACCGTCTCGCGACGATCCTGATGGCCCCGATCATCTCGGAGAAGGCCACGAACGTCGCCGAGAAGAACAACCAAGTGGTGTTCAAGGTCCTGCGCGACGCGACCAAGCCCGAGATCAAGGCGGCTGTCGAGCTGCTGTTCCCGGGCAAGGAAGTGACCGCCGTCTCGACCGTCGTCCAGAAGGGCAAGGTCAAGCGCTTCGGTCGCAACATCGGCCGCCGCGACCACGTCAAGAAGGCGTACGTGTCGCTGAAGGAAGGCCAAGAGCTCAACTTCTCCGGGGAGGCTGCGTAAATGGCCGTCATCAAAGTCAAGCCGACTTCGCCTGGCCGCCGCGCGGTCGTGAAGGTCGTGCACGCCCACCTGCACAAGGGCAAGCCCGAGGCGTCGCTGCTCGAGCCCCAGAAGCAGAAGGCCGGCCGCAACAACAACGGCCACATCACGATGCGCCACAAGGGCGGTGGTCACAAGCACCACTACCGCGTGGTCGATTTCGTGCGCAACAAGGACGGCATCCCGGCGAAGGTCGAGCGCATCGAGTACGACCCGAACCGCACCGCTCACATCGCCCTGCTGTGCTACGCCGACGGCGAGCGCCGCTACATCATCGCCCCGCGCGGCCTGGAAGTCGGCGCGACCGTCCAGTCCGGCGCCGAGGCGCCGATCAAGGCCGGCAACACGCTCCCGATCCGCAACATCCCGGTCGGCTCCATCATCCACTGCGTGGAGATGCTGCCGGGCAAGGGTGCCCAGATCGCCCGCTCGGCCGGCACGTCGGTGACGCTGATGGCGCGCGAAGGCATCTACGCCCAGGTTCGCCTGCGCTCGGGTGAAGTGCGCAAGATCCACATCGACTGCCGCGCCACCATCGGCGAGACCTCCAACGAAGAGCACAACCTGCGCCATTACGGCAAGGCCGGTGCGATCCGCTGGAAGGGCATCCGCCCGACGGTCCGCGGTGTCGCGATGAACCCGGTCGACCACCCGCACGGCGGCGGCGAAGGCCGCACGGGCGAAGGCCAGGTCCCGGTGTCGCCGTGGAACACGATGACCAAGGGCTATCGCACGCGCAACAACAAGCGCACGCAGACGATGATCGTCTCGCGCCGCAAGAAGTAAGGGCTGAACGAACATGGCACGTTCTCTCAAGAAGGGTCCGTTCGTGGACCACCACCTGCTCGCCAAGGCCGAGAAGGCCAATGCGAACAAGGACAAGAAGCCCATCAAGACCTGGTCGCGTCGTTCGACGATCCTCCCGGACTTCATCGGCCTGACGATCGCCGTCCACAACGGCAAGCAGCACGTTCCCGTGTACGTGAGCGACCAGATGGTCGGCCACAAGCTGGGTGAATTCGCGCTGACGCGGACCTTCAAGGGTCACCCGGCCGACAAGAAGGCCAAGCGCTAAGGAGCCCACGACATGGAAACCAAAGCAATCGTCCGTGGCGTGCGCCTGTCCGCCGACAAGGGCCGCCTGGTCGCCGACCTGATCCGTGGCAAGAAGGTGGGCCTCGCGCTCAACACCCTCGAGTTCACGCAGAAGAAGGCCGCCGGCATCATCAAGAAGGCGCTCGAGTCGGCCATCGCCAACGCGGAGCACAACGACGGCGCGGACATCGACGACCTGAAGGTCACGTCGATCTACGTCGAGCAGGGCACCACGCTGAAGCGTTTCTCGGCCCGCGCGAAGGGTCGTGGCAACCGCATCAGCAAGGGTACCTGCCACATCTACGTGACCGTCGGCAACTGACGCGCAAGGAAGATCATGGGACAGAAAATCCACCCGACCGGCTTCCGCCTGCCCGTCACCCGGGCGTGGGCGTCGCGCTGGTACGCCTCGAACCGCAACTTCAGCCAGATGCTGGCCGAGGACCTGAAGGTTCGCGAGTTCCTGAAGGCCAAGCTCAAGAATGCCGCGGTCTCGCGCATCCTGATCGAGCGCCCCGCCAAGAACGCCCGCATCACGATCTACTCGGCGCGTCCGGGCGTCGTGATCGGCAAGAAGGGCGAGGACATCGAGAACCTGAAGGCCGAGCTGGCGCGCCGCCTGGGCGTGCCCGTCGCCGTCAACATCGAGGAAGTGCGCAAGCCCGAAATCGATGCGCAGCTGATCGCCGACTCGATCACCCAGCAGCTCGAGAAGCGCATCATGTTCCGCCGCGCCATGAAGCGCGCGATGCAGAACGCGATGCGCCTCGGCGCCCAGGGCATCAAGATCATGTCGTCGGGTCGCCTGAACGGCATCGAGATCGCCCGCTGCGAGTGGTATCGCGAAGGCCGAGTGCCCCTCCACACGCTGAAGGCCGACATCGACTACGGCTTCTCGGAAGCCAAGACGACCTACGGCGTCATCGGCTGCAAGGTGTGGGTCTACCGCGGTGACCGCCTCGCCAACGGCGAGCCGCCGGTCATCCCGAAGATGGAAGGCGAAGACGACCGCCGCGGCCCGCGTCGCGGCC
>DASVLN010000906.1:0-3913 GCA_036384855.1 Burkholderiaceae bacterium
GCGCGGGGCCCGCGTGCGCGTCGCCTTGGCGCGCGCGGGCGGTGGATCGTCGGCGGGCGACGGGGGCGGTGCGGGCGGCAGGATCGCCTGCTCGGCGGCGGGCGGGGGCGGGTCGAGGGTAAAATTCATGTTTCCAGGTGCTTGAACAGCGTCGTGCAGTTGCGTGGCCATGCACCAGTGTCCCGCCGCGGCGTGCCGACGCCGCGTGCAAAAACGCCCCCAAACCCGTGAAGACCGTCCAGCCCGACTCGTTCCTGACGCTGCATTACCGCCTGTGCGGCCCCGATGGCGCGGAAGTCGTCAGCACGTTCGACGACAAGCCCGCCACGCTGTCGCTCGGCGCCGGCCAGCTCGCGCCCGCGATCGAGGCCTGCCTCGTCGGCATGGAGGAGGGCGCGCGCATGACCTGGCACCTCGAGGCGGGCGCGGCCTACGGCCAGCGCAACCCCGAGATGCTCCAGCGCGTCAAGCGCAGCCTGCTCGCGCAGCACGGCGACCCGGACGAGGACTACCGTGTGGGCGACGTCGTCGAGTTCCCGACCCCCGACGGCCACGGCCGCTTTGCCGGCGTCGTGCGCGAGGCGGGCGACGACTGGCTGCTGTTCGACTTCAACCATCCCCTCGCGGGCCAGCCGGTCACCTTCGAAGCGCAACTCATCGGAGTGATGAATTGACGACCCCCCCGAAGCGCCTGCGGCGCCTCCCCCCGAGGGGGCGCACCCGGCGGACCGGCGGAGCCGGATCCGCGGCTGCCGCTGGGTCGCGCCGCAGTTTCGCGGGAGGATCGCGATGAGTGCGGAACTGGAGGCCAAGGTCGTCGGCGAGGTGCTGCTCGCGCAGCCGCGCGGCTTCTGCGCCGGCGTCGACCGCGCGATCGAGATCGTCGAACGCGCGCTCGAGAAGTTCGGCCGGCCGATCTACGTGCGCCACGAGATCGTGCACAACACCTTCGTCGTCAACGACCTCAAGAGCAAGGGCGCGATCTTCATCGAGGACCTCGCCGAGGTGCCGCCCGGCGCGACCCTCGTGTTCTCGGCGCACGGCGTGAGCAAGGCCGTGCGCGACGAGGCCGACGCGCGCGGCTTCTCGGTCTTCGACGCGACCTGCCCGCTGGTGACCAAGGTGCACGTCGAGGTCTCCAAGCTGGCGCGCGAGGGCTACGAGTTCATCATGATCGGCCACAAGGGCCATCCCGAGGTCGAGGGCACGATGGGCCAGCTGACCGAGGGCATCTACCTCGTCGAGGACGTGCCCGACGTCGAGCGCGTGCATCCGCGCGATCCCTCGAAGCTCGCCGTGGTCACGCAGACCACGCTGTCGGTGGACGACGCGGCCGAGATCCTCGCCGCCGTCAAGCGCCGCTTCCCGCTGATCCGCGAGCCCAAGAAGCAGGACATCTGCTACGCGACGCAGAACCGCCAGGACGCGGTCAAGTTCATCGCGCCCAAGGTGGACATCGTGATCGTGGTCGGCAGCCCGACCAGCTCCAACTCCAACCGCCTGCGCGAGCTGGCGGAGCGCCTGGGCACGCCGGCCTACATGGTCGACGCGGCGAGCGACCTGCAGCCCGCGTGGTTCGAGGGCCGCTCGCGCGTGGGCCTGACCGCGGGCGCGTCGGCCCCGGACGTCCTCGTGCAGCAGGTCATCGACCGCCTGAAGGCGCTCGGCGCGATCAGCGTGCGCAACGTCGAGGGCGTCGAGGAGACGGTCGAGTTCCCGCTGCCGCTGGGCCTGGGCGACCGCAGCATGAACGAGCTGCGCGCCGCGCGGGCCGGCGAGGCGCCGCGATCTTGACGCTCGCCGCCTGAGCCCGCGCACGGCGCGGCGCTCGCCCCGAGGATGCCCGCCGCCGCGCCGACCCCGCCGGTTCGGCGAGCGCCCCGACCGAATCGACGAAGAACCACACCGAGGACTCCCGCCATGCTCGACATCAACCTGCTGCGCCGCGACCTGCCCGCCGTCGTCGCCGGCCTCGAAAAGCGCAAGAACCCGCAGCCCTACCTGGACGTCGCCGCCTACACGGCGCTCGAGGCCGAGCGCAAGGCGGTGCAGGTGCGCAGCGAGGAAGGCCAGGCGCGCGTGAACGCGCTGTCCAGGCAGATCGGCCAGGCCAAGGGCAAGGGCGAGGACGCGTCGGCGCTGATGGCCGAGGTCGCCGAGCTCAAGGCGCAGAAGGCCGCGGGCGACCTGCGGCTGGAGGAGCTGCAGGCCGAGCTGTCGACGATGCTGATGGGCATCCCCAACCTCCCGGACGAGAGCGTGCCGGAGGGCGTCGACGAGACCGGCAACGTCGAGGTGCGCCGCTGGGGCGCGCCGCGCGCGTTCGACTTCGCGGTCAAGGATCACGTCGACCTCGGCGCCCCGCTGGGCCTGGACTTCGACACCGGCGCCAAGCTCTCGGGCTCGCGGTTCACCTTCCTGCGCGGCCCGGTGGCGCGCCTGCACCGCGCGCTCGCGCAGTTCATGCTGGACGTGCACACGCTGGAGCACGGCTACACCGAGTGCTACACGCCCTACATCGTCAACCGCGAGATCCTCGAGGGCACCGGCCAGCTTCCGAAGTTCAAGGAGGACATGTTCTGGGTGCTCCGGGGCGGCGACGAGCAGCAGGCCGAGCAGTACCTGATCTCGACCTCGGAGATCTCGCTCACGAACACGGTGCGCGAGTCCATCCTGAAGGCCGAGGACCTGCCCGTGAAAATGACCGCGCACAGCCCCTGTTTCCGCTCGGAAGCGGGCTCGGCCGGCCGCGACACGCGCGGCATGATCCGCCAGCACCAGTTCGACAAGGTCGAGATGGTGCGCATCGAGCATCCCGAGCGCAGCATGGACGCGCTCGAGGAGATGACGCGCCACGCCGAGGCCATCCTGCAGAAGCTGGGCCTGCCGTACCGCACGATGCTGCTGTGCGGCGGCGACATGGGCTTCGGCTCGACCAAGACCTACGACCTGGAGGTCTGGCTGCCGGCGCAGGACACCTACCGCGAGATCAGCTCGTGCTCGAACATGGGCGCGTTCCAGGCGCGGCGCATGCAGGCGCGCTTCCGCAACGCCGCGGGCAAGCCGGAGCTCGTGCACACCCTCAACGGCTCGGGGCTGGCGGTCGGGCGCACGCTGGTCGCGGTGCTGGAGAACTACCAGCAGGCCGACGGCTCCATCGTGATCCCGGAGATCCTGCGGCCGTACATGGGCGGCGTCGCCCAGCTGAAGCCCTGATACAGGGAGCCGGTACCGTGGACTATCCGACCTACGACCCCACTTCGCCCGTCACGCCGCTGACCGAGGAGGAGCTACGCGCGCTCGACGAGCTGCTGCAGGCGCTGCCCTGCGACGGCGCGATGACGGTGGACGGCCTGGACGGCTACCTCACGGCGCTGCTGGTCGGGCCGCCGCTGCTCGCGACGCTGCCGACCGCCGACTGGATCACCGCGGTCTGGGGCGGGGACGGCGACGTTCCGCCCGCGCCCTTCGCGAGCAACCAGAAGCGCAAGCGCACGACGGTGCTCGTGCTGCGGCACCTGCGCGCGCTCCAGGAGGCGATCGCGAACTCGCCCGACGACTGGGAGCCGATCTTCTCGGTGGCCGAGACCCGCACGGGCGAGGAGTTCGCCGACGCGAGCGACTGGTGCCTCGGCTTCCTTGCCGCGACCGACCTGGCGCCTGAAGCATGGGCGCCGCTGTTCGCCGATCCGGAGCTCGGACCCGGCCTCGCGACCATCGCGCTGCTCGGCGAAGGCAGCACCGGCGGCGACGGCCATGCGCCCGAGGAGGCCGGCCTCGACGAGGACGACGACCTCGACGATCCGCACGTGCGCGACCAGCTGAGCCGCGCGGCCGCGGACGTCGTGCTCGCGCTGTGGGCGCGCCGCGCCGGTTGACCGCGGCGGTGCCGATGCGTTCGCCCACGTGGAAC
>DASVLN010000907.1:0-2133 GCA_036384855.1 Burkholderiaceae bacterium
ACCGCCGACAGCCGCCATCTCGCCGTCGGCGCGCTGGAGCCGCGCTTCTGGCAGGCCTTCTGCTTCGCGATCGGCCGCCCCGAGTGGGTCGACCGCCACTGGTCGGCCGGCGAGCGACCGGGCGGCGCCGCGGCGTTCGAGACCCGCGCCGCCGTCGCCGCGCTGCTCGCGACGCGACCGCTGGCCGATTGGCTCGCGCTGACCGACCCCGCCGACTGCTGCGTCACGCCGGTGCTGCGGCCCGACGAGGTCGAGCGGCACGAGTGGTTCCGGGGCGCCTGATCGCGTCGGTCGCGTCGCGAAGCCGGCATCGATCCGCACTCTCCATGGCGACGAACCCCTACCGCATGAACCGCCGTCGCTGCCTGGCCGTGGCGGGCATGCTGGCGGCGTGCATGGTGGTCGCCGCGTGCACGTCGCCGGGGTCGCCCGCGACGCCCGGCCAGCCGGCCGGCCGCTCGCTGCAGGAGCTGGTCGACGACCGCCACGTCTGCCACGCCGCGCTCGCCGTGATCCATGCGCGACACGTGGCCTCCGTGACCGCGGCGGGGGCCGGCGGCGACTGCCTGTCCGCATCCGGCGAGCGGGACGGCAAGGGCTCGCAGCCATCCGGCGGGCCGCGGGCCGATCCCGACGCGGTGTTCATCGCCGCGTCGTTGTCCAAGCCGGTCGTCGCGTACGCCGCGCTCGAGCTCGTGGACGAAGGGCGCCTCGCGCTCGACGCGCCGGTGATGGGCTACTTGCCCGGGGGCTGGCAGCACCGGCGCAAGCCCCTGGCGGCCTCGAGCCCGACCGACCCGGCGAACGACCCGCGGCTTGCCCGCGTCACCATCCGCATGCTGCTCGATCACACCTCCGGCCTGCCGAACTGGAGCGAGGGGCCACCGACGCTGTCCTTCGAGCCGGGCGGCGGCTGGCAGTACTCGAGCGAGGGCTACGTGCTGCTGCAACGCGCCGTCGAGGCCGTGGCCGGCGAGCCGCTGGATCGCGTCGTCGCGACGCGCGTGTTCGAGCCGCTGGGCATGACGCGCAGCGCGCTCGCCTGGGACGACCGCCTCGCGCCCGCCTACGTGGCCGGGCGCTCGGCCGATGGCCACGCCCGCGCGCCGCGCCACTTCCGCGTGCCGGTGGCCTCGACCACGCTGTACACGACCGCCGGCGACTACGCGCGCTTCGTCGCGGCGCTGCTCGACGACCGCCCCCGGCTGACTGAGATCACGGCGTCCCCCGTGCCGGTCGACGAGCGGCTCGGCTTGTCGTGGGGACTCGGCTGGGGCCTCGAGGACGACGGCGGCCGGCGCACGATGTTCCAGTGGGGCGATTTCCCGGGCTACCGCGCGCTCGTGATGGCCGTGCCGGCGAGCGGCGACGGCTTCGTGCTCCTCACCGACAGCGACGAAGGCCTGAAGATCGCGCCGGAGGTCGCCGCGCGGTTCCTGCCCGGGCGGCACCGGCTGTTCGACTTCCGGCTGGTGCGCTGAAGGACGCGACGGCCGTCGCGACCGAAGCGCCTGTGGGCCCCGCGCGCCTGGCGTCGCTTGGCGACGCGCGCCGTATGCGTCCCGCGACTCGCCGCGTCGGGTCGAACATCCACGCGCGGGCCGCCGGGCCGGGTCATTGCGTCCCGGAGGTCCGGCGATGGATCGCGGAGAGTCGGCGCCTCGTCTTTCGGAGGCATCCACGGCTCTCCAGGCCAGGACGCGTCGTCGCAAGGACGGACGCTTCCCCGGGGCGGGCTCCGGCGTCCTCGCCGGCAGACGCATCGTCGCCCCGAAAGGGTGCGCGCGTCGTTCGGCGAGCCAGGCCGTCCTGGCACCAGAACCCGTCGTCTCGCCGTGGCGAGGCAGCGTCCGCTCTCCGGGAGCGATCGTCGGCTTTTTGAGAGGCATCGTCGGCCCTCCGAGAGGCATCGTCGACTCTCCGGGCCGGAAGGCGTGCCGCCGGGGGGCGCCGGCCCGCGGTGCGAGGGCCGTGCTTGCCGCCTCCGGTGGGAAGGTGGCGCGACGGAGAGCTGCACCATGAAGAACGCCTCCGGCGCTGGCGCGCGGGAGGCGTCGATGCAAAGGGGGTCGGCGCGTCAGCGCTTGCCGGAGCCCTTGCCGGAGGTCAGCGCCGCGCGCTGCGGCTGCTGCG
>DASVLN010000908.1:0-2682 GCA_036384855.1 Burkholderiaceae bacterium
CCGGCCCGAAGGCCACCGGCCCGGCTGCCACCGAGAGCCAGCGCTGCACGCGCGCGGCGCCGGCGGGATCCTCCGGCAGCCAGCCCGTGCCCGCGCCGTAGCGCTTGGCCAGGTAGACGAGGATGGCGTTGGAGTCGGCGACCACGACGTCGCCGTCCTCGATCACCGGCACCTGCGCGAAGCGGTTGAGCGCGAGGAACCCGGGCCGGCGCTGGTCGCCGGCGGCGAGGTCGACTGCGACGCGCTCGACCGGCAGCTCCAGCATCGCGAGCATCTGCGCGACGCGGTGGCTGTGGCCGGAGAGCGGGAATTCGTGGAAGCGGATGGCGGGACGGGACATGGCGCGGGACTCGCTGCGGTGAGGGAGCCCGCATCGTGCCGCCGCCCGCGGCGCGAGGGAACGGCCGGCCCGCTCAATTCATCCTTGCAGGACCTGAAAGGGCGGCCCGCAGGCGCGGCACGCAGAAGTCGACGAACGAACGCACCTTGCGCGAGCCGCGGCGGCCTTCGGTGTACACGAGGTGCACCGGACGCGGCTCGACCTCGAAGTCCTGCAGCACCGCCCGCAGCGCACCCGCCGCGACGGCCTCGGCGACCTGGTAGGACGCGACCTGCGTCAGGCCGGCGCCGGTCGTCGCGGCATGGATCGCGGCGCGGAAGGAGTTGACCGTGAGCCGGGAGCGCACCGCCACGTCGTGGAGCCGCCCGTCGACGCGGAAGCGCCAGTGGTGGCCGGCCTGGCGGCCGTGGGCGGAGATGGTCGCGCGCGCGGCGAGCTCGTCGGGATGCGCCGGCGTGCCATGGCGCGCGAGGTAGTCCGGCGAGGCGACGACCACGCGCCGGATCTCGCCCACGGGAACGGCGGTCATCGACGAGTCGGGCAGCTCGCCGATGCGTACCGCGACGTCGACGCCCTCCTCCAGCAGCGCGACGACGCGGTCGACGAGCAGGGCGCGGATGTCGACGCCGGGATGCCCGGCCAGGTAGGCCGTCATCGCGGGCACGACATGGAGGTCGCCGAAGACCTGCGGCGCGGTGATCGTCAGCAGCCCGCGCGGCGCGGCGTGCACGCCGGCGGCGGACTCCTCGGCCTCCTGCAGCTCCTGCAGCAGGCGGCGGGCGTCGTCGGCGAAGCGGGTGCCGGCCTCGGTCAGGCGCAGCTGGCGCGTGTTGCGCACGACCAGCAGGCTGCCCAGGCGGCGCTCGAGCTGCGCGACGCCCCGCGTCACCGTCGCCGCCGACACGCCCAGCGCGCGCGCCGCGCCGGCGAAGCTGCCGGCTTCCGCGACGGCGACGAAGACCGTCATCTCCTGGATCCTGTCCACGCGCGCGCTCCTTGCCCGTCGGTGCGGGAAAGAGGCGAGCTTACGTCCTTGGCCTCGTCCTTCGGCGGCGGCTTGCGGTTGTGCGCGAGCACCACCAGCGCCACCGCCACCAGGATGACCGCCATCGCCCCCAGCAGCGGCAGCGTGACGGGCTCGTCGGCGAACAGCGCGCCCAGCGTCACCGCGACGATCGGGTTGACGTAGGCATAGCTCATGGCCAGCGCGGGCCGCGAGTGGTTGACGACGTAGACGAACGCGGAGTAGGCGATCAGCGAGCCGAACACGATGAGGTAGGCGAGCGCCAGCCAGCTGCGCATCGGCACGTGCGCCGGCAGGGACTCGCCGTGCAGCGCCGCCATCGCGACGAGGACCACGCCGCCGCCCAGCAGCTGCACGCCGGCCGAGGCGCCGCCCTTGGGCAGGTCCAGGCGCGGCTGCAGGATGGTCGCCATCGACCACGAGGCCGTCGCCACGAGCAGCAGCAGGATGCCGCCGGGGCTCGCGGCGGCGCGCAGGTCGAGGTTGAGCATCGCCACGCCGATGAACCCGAGCAGCACGCCGGCCCACTCCAGCGCGCGCGGGCGCGTGCCGAAACCCCACGCGAACAGGATCGCGAACACGGGCCCGCTGCCGACCACGAGCGCCGCGAGGCCCGTGGGCACCGAGCGCTCGGCCAGGCAGACGAAGCCGTTGCCGATGCTCAGCATCATGAAGCCCATCAGCGCGCCGTTGCGCCATTGCCGCGGCGTCGGCCACGGCGCCCCGCGCGACATCGCCCACGCGAACAGAAGCGCCCCCGCGACGAGGTTGCGCATCGCCGACAGGACCAGCGGCGGCAGGCCCTCGATCGCGATGCGGATGCCGAGGTAGGTCGAGCCCCAGAGGACGTAGACGAGCGCGAGCGAGACGAGGAGCGTCGAGGCACCGGTGCGGAGGCGGGACATGGTCGGACGGGGGAAGGCATGCGGCGGGAGCATCGACTCTAGTGGCCCGCCCGCGCGCGTGGCGTGCGTTTTTCTCATCGGGGTCATGCGCAAAGCGCCTGCGTCGACGCGCGGCCCTGCGGCGCGGGCGCGACGAAGTTCCGTGTCCCGGCGAGACATTGCCTTGTCCGCGCAGGACATCGCCGCGCCGCGCCGCCTGCCCGGCCGTGCGCATTGCATAGACTCCGGCGTCCGCACAGTCGCGCTGGAGTGTCCCGATGTCCTGGAGCCGCCTTCCGTCCATCCCCCTGCCGATCCGTCCGGCCCGTGTGTCCCGTGTGGCCCGGGTGGCCCACCTGGCAGCCGGCGCCGCGCTCGCCCTCGCCGCCTGCCTGCCGGCCGGCGCCGCGCGCGCGGCCGATCCGGCGCAGACC
>DASVLN010000909.1:0-2999 GCA_036384855.1 Burkholderiaceae bacterium
CGCGGGCATCGCCGTGCAGGCGGGAACGCTGCTCGACGCCCCGATCGCGCGCGGCGAGCTCGTCGAGCTGCTCGCCGGCTGGACGCTGCCGTCGCGCGCGGTGCACGTCGTGCGCCTGCCCGAGGCGCGGCCGAGCGCGAAGCTGCGCACCTTCGTCGACTTCGCCGTCGAACGTCTCGGCTGACGCGAGTACAGTGGCCGCTTCTCCCCACGAAGGAGCCGCCATGTCCCCGAACGCCCACATCCGCCTCGACCCGACCGACGCCGACGGCATCGCCGCGCTGCGCATCTCCAACCCGGGCAAGATGAACGCGCTCACGCTGGGGATGTGGCGCGAGCTGCGCGCGGTCTTCGACGGCCTGCGGCAGTCCGATGCGCCGCCGCGCGTGATCGTCGTGCGCGGCGAGGCCGGCGAGTTCGTCGCCGGCGCCGACATCGAGGAGTTCCCGCAGTTCCGCTTCGAGCCCGAGACGCTCGCGGCGTACCACGAGGACGTCGTCGCGCCGGCGCTGCACGCGATGCTCGACTGCGACGTCCCGCTGGTCGCTCACATCGAGGGTGCCTGCATCGGCGGCGGGCTGGAGATCGCGGCCTGCTGCGACCTGCGCCTTTGCGAGCCCGCCAGCCGCTTCGGCGTGCCGATCGCGCGCCTGGGGTTCCCGATGGCGCCGGCGGAGGTCGAGATCGTCTCCCACATCGTCGGCCAGACGCTGCTGCGCGAGCTGCTGGTCGAGGCCCGCCTGCTGCACGCGGCCGAGGCGCATGCACGCGGGCTCGTCACCCGCGTGATCGACAGCGAGCGCCTCGAAGCCGAGGTGCGGCGCACCGCCGTCCACATCGCCTCGCTGTCGCCGCAGGCGATGCGCCTGAACAAGCGCGTGCTGCGCACCTTCGCGCGCCCGTCGTTCAGCGACGCCGAGGCCCGCGCCGCGCACTACGACTACGCCGCCTCCGACGAGTACCGCGAGGGCGTGCAGGCGTTCATCGAGAAGCGGCCGGCGAAGTTCTGAGTAACCGGCCCTATCGCCGCCAGGGCCGCGGCAGCAGCATCGGCACGCGCTCGCGGTAGCGCGCGTAGGCGGCGCCGAAGTGCGCGAGCAGGTCGCGCTCCTCGAGCCGCGTGCCCACGAGGATGTAGGCGCTGCAGGCACCGGCGAAGAGCAGGTGGCCGGTCGACATGCGCGGCGCGCACCAGAACGCGACGAGGAAGCCCAGCATGATCGGGTGGCGCACGACGCCGTAGAGGCCGCGCTCGCTGAGCTCGGGCATCGCCCCGGCGGCGCGCGCGTCGACGCCGCCCAGGCCGCGCCAGGCCTGCACGAGGCCGAACAGCTCCCAGTGGCTCACGAGGAAGGATGCCGCCACCAGCAGCAACCAGCCCCCCGCGCCCGCTGCCAGCAGCACGGCGCCCACGGGCGTGCCGCGCGCGTCCCACAGCACGCCCGGCAGCGGCCGCCAGGCGACGATCAGCAGCGCCAGCGCGAGGCTGGACGCGAGCACGTAGGTCGCGCGCTCGACGGGCGCCGGCACCACGCGCGTCCACGCGCGCTTGAACCCGGGTCGCGCCATCGCGCTGTGCTGCAGGCCGAAGACGAGCACCAGCGCCAGGTCGACGACGATCGCCGCCGCGGCCGATCCGACCGCCGGCGCGTCGACCGACCACGGCAGGCCCAGGTCGAGGACGAACGCGATCGTCGCGAGCATGGTCGCGAGGAACAGCGCGTAGGCGGCGACCGCGTAGGCGATCTGCAGGAGGCGGACGAGGCGGCGCATCGGGCGGCGGCGAGGGGGCGGCGCGCGATGCTCGCACGCGGCGGCGCCGCGCGCCACCGGCAAGACCCGCGGGCGGCGAGGCTGCACAATGCCGGCAGTCCGTCCTTCCGCACGTCCGGCCATGACCGCTTCCGCGCCTTCGGGCAACCTGTACGCCGCGCTGCGCGCCCATTTCCCCGCCGACCTCGACGGCATCGCCATCGAGACCGCCGACGCGCCCGCCTCGCGCGCCGACGCCCACTTCGAGCCGCTGCACTACTCGTGGCGCGACCTCGAGCGGGGCAGCGCGCGCATCGCCGCGCTGCTCGCGGACCTCGGCCTGGCGCCGGGCGCGCGCGTCGTGGTGCACGCCGACAAGTCGGTCGAGGCGGTGATGCTCTACCTCGCGACGCTGCGCGCGGGGCTCGTCCACGTGCCGCTGAACACGGCCTACCAGGCTGACGAGCTCGCATATTTCATCGAGAACGCCGCCCCCGCGCTGGTGGTGTGCGCGCCCCGCCACTTCCCATGGGTGAGCCGGCTCGCGTTCGCGCGCGGGGTGCGCACGGTGCTCACGCTCGGCGACGATCGCACGGGCAGCCTGCTCGAGCGCGCGGCGCAGATCGACGAGCGCTTCGAGGACGTGCCGCGCGCCGGCTCGGACACCGCGGTCATCGTCTACACGAGCGGCACCACCGGCCGCAGCAAGGGCGCGCAGCTGACGCACGGCAACCTGCTCGCCAACGCCGAGGTGCTGCACGACGCCTGGCAATGGCGCGACGGCCGCAGCATCGCCGACGATGGCGGCGAGCGCGCCGGGCGCGACGTGCTGATCCACGCGCTGCCGATCTTCCACGTGCACGGCCTGTTCGTCGCGCTGCACGGCGCGCTGCGGGCCGGCGCGCGGATGCTGTGGTTCCATCGCTTCGACCCGCTCGCGACGATCGCGCGCCTGCCCGGGGCGAGCGTGTTCATGGGCGTGCCGACGCTGTACGTGCGCATGCTGGCCCAGCCGGCGCTGACGCGCGAGGCCTGCGCGTCGATGCGCCTGTTCGTGAGCGGCTCGGCCCCGCTGCTGGCCGACACGTTCGAGGCCTGGCGCGCACGCACGGGCCACGCGATCCTCGAGCGCTACGGCATGAGCGAGACCGTGATGCTCACCTCCAACCCGTACCGCCCCGAGTCCGCGCGCCGCGCCGGCACCGTCGGCCGTGCGCTGCCCGGCGTGGGAGTGCGCGTGCGCGACG
>DASVLN010000910.1:0-2462 GCA_036384855.1 Burkholderiaceae bacterium
AGGATGCGGCGGTACATGGCGGCTCCTGGCGCGCGATGGCGCGCGGTGGCGATGAGGGCGAGTCTGGCGACCGGCGGCCGCCCGGCGCTTGCGCTGGCGCAAGGCGGCCCGGTGGCGCGCCGGCCGAGGCCGACAAGTCCCCGCTCCCCGCTTTCCCGACGCCTGCGGCGGCCGGGAACGCGGTACGCTCGCGCATCGGCGTTCGCCCCACCCGCCATCCGATGACCCCGACCCACATCGCCGTCCTCGACGACGAAGCCGACATCACCCAGCTGCTCGGCAGCTACCTCGCCAGCCAGGGCTATCGCGTCACCCAGTTGCACCTGGGGCGCGAGCTGCTGGCGCTCATGGCGGCCGATCCGCCGGCGCTGGTGCTGCTCGATCTCGGGCTGCCGGGCGAGGACGGCTTCGCCATCGCCCGCCAGCTGCGCGAGCACTTCCGGGTCGGGCTGGTGATCGTCACCGGGCGCGGCGACTCCGTCGACAAGGTCGTGGGACTCGAGATCGGCGCCGACGACTACGTCACCAAGCCGTTCGACCTGCGGGAGCTCGCGGCGCGCGTGAAGGCCGTGCTGCGGCGCCTGGAGCCGGCGAAGGCGTCCGCGGCGCCGCCCGTCGCCGCGCCCGGGCCGGCGCCGTCGCGCGAGCGCTTCCGCTTCGCCGGCTGGCAGTTCGACACCGCCGCCCGCCGGCTGCTCGATCCGCAGGGCGTCGAGGTGGTGCTGACGACCGGCGAGTTCGACCTGCTGGCGGTGTTCGTGCGCCACCCGGGGCGCGTACTGTCGCGCGACTTCCTGCTCGAACAGACGCGCGGCCGCGACGCCGGCCCGTTCGACCGCACGATCGACGTGCAGGTCGGCCGCCTGCGCCGGAAGATGGAGGCCGATTCCGAGCGGCCCGAGCTGATCAAGTCCGTGCGCGGCGCCGGCTACGTGCTGGTGCCCGAGGTCGCGGCGGGCTGAAAGGGGAATCGACGATGCGCCGCGAGCTCGCCCCCGCGCTGGCCCTGTCCGGCTTCGACGAGGGCAACGTCTTCCGCTCGATGGTGTCCGCGTCGCCCGACGCGATGCTGCTCGTGGACGCCGGCGGCCGCATCGTGCTGAGCAATCCCGCCGCCGAGGCGCTGCTGGGCTACTCCGCCGACGAGTTCGCCGGCATGCCCGTCGAGGATCTCGTGCCCGACGCGATCCGCCCCCGGCACGCCGCCTGGCGCGAGTCCTACGCGCGCGTCCCGCGCTCGCGGCCGATGGGCACGCAGATGGATCTCGTCGCGCGCCGCAAGGATGGCGGCGAGGTGATGGTCGAGATCGCGCTCAGCCCGCTGCAGGACCACGGGCTGCCGTTCGTCGTCGCGTCCATCCGCGGCATCGGCGCCTACCCGCGCGTGCGCCAGGCGCTGCAGCGCGAGCGCTACAGCGACCGCCTCGCGCAGCTGGGGCGGCTCGCCGTCGACGAACGCGACGCGCGGCGCCTGATCGACCACGCCTGCGGCCTGGCCGTGGATGCGCTGGAGCTCGAGTCGGCCGTCGTCTGCCTGCTGGCCGACGGCGGGCGCGACTTCGTCATCGCCGGCGGCCACCGGCTGCTGCCGGAGCAGGACGTCGGCCGCCGGGTGCCGGCCGATCCCGCCGCCCTGCCGGGCTACCTGATCGCCCATCCGCGACCCCTGGCGCTGGCGGACTACCGGACGGAGCAGCGGTTCGCCCTCCCCGGCTACCTGGTCGCGGCGGGCCTGGTCGCCGGCCTCGTGGCGCCGCTCGTCGACCGCGGTCGGGTGTTCGGCTCGCTGGCCCTGCACGCCCGCGCGGCCCGCGACTTCGGCGAGGACGACATGCGCTTCGTCGAGTCGCTGTGCAGCCTGCTCGCGACCTGCCTGCAGCGCGCGCAGACCGAGGAGGCGCTGAGCCACTCGCAGCGCCTGGAGACGGTCGGCCAGCTGACCGGCGGCATCGCGCACGACTTCAACAACCTGCTGACGGTGATCAAGGGCAACCTGCAGATCCTCGAGGATGCGCCGGCCGTCGCGGCGGACGCGAACGCGCAGGCGCTGCTGGGCGCCGCGGGCCGGGCGACGCGACGCGCGGCGGAGCTCACGGCCAAGCTGCTCGCGTTCTCGCGCCGGCAGATGCTGCAGCCGGCGGCCATCGACCTGGCCGCGATGCTCGCGTCGCTGGCCGACATGCTGCGCCGCACCGTCGACCAGCGCGTCCGCATCGAGGTGGACTGCCCGGCCGACTGCCCCGCGGTCTTCGCCGACCCGGTGCAGCTGGAGTCCGCGATGCTCAACGTCGCCGTCAACGCGCGCGACGCGATGCCCGACGGCGGCCGTCTCCTGTTCCGCGCGCGGGCGGTCGACCGCCTGCCCGGCGACGCCGACGCCCCGGCGCCCGCCGGCGGCGACGCGCCCGGCGGCTACGTCGCGATCGCGATCTCCGACACCGGCACCGGCATGCCCGACGAGG
>DASVLN010000911.1:0-6271 GCA_036384855.1 Burkholderiaceae bacterium
CCCTCTGTCCCGCCGCCGACGCGGTCGCCGGGCCGCCGGGAACGACGTCCGCCGCCAGCGCTGCCATCACCCGCGCGGTGTCGGCGTCGAGGTCGCCGTCGTAGCCGAGCTCCGCCGGCTCGCCGGCATCCAGCCAGGCGCGGTTCAACCCGCATCGCGCCACCCGCTCGGCGACCTGCTCGAGCACCCGTGCCGCCCGGTCGGCCGGCGGCAGGAACAGGCCGACCGCGCGCCCCACCAGGTTCGCGACCCGGCCGTCGCGCCCCAGGCGGCTGCGCACGATGCCCGGGTGGACGGCGTTGAAGCGCAGCTGCCCAGGCTCCGCGCCCAGCGCGCGCGTCTGCAGGATCAGGCAGAGCTTGCTCTGGAGGTAGGCGTCGGCGCCCCCGAGGCGGCCGTAGCGCTCGAAGCAGCGCCCGTCGAGCCGCCGCGCATGGCAGGACGACGCGACGTTGAGCACCTGCGCACCGTCGGCGAAGAGGCCCCGTCCGGCAAGGGCGCGCGACAGCAGGTAAGGCCCGCGGACGTTGGTGGCCCACGTCCATTCGAAGCCGTCCTCGCAGCGCCCGAAGCGCGACATCGAGACGCCGGCGTTGTTGACCAGCACCGCGAACCGCAGGCCGCGCGATGCCCAGCGCTCGACGCCCGCCTCGATCGACTGCCGGCTCGCGAGGTCGAGGCCATCGACCTCCACCGCCGCGCCCGGATGGCGCGCCCGCAGCCCGTCGCGCAGCGCCCGCATCGCCGCGACGTCCCGCCCGGCGAGCCACACCGCCTGCCCGCGGGCGGCCAGGCGTCGCGCGAGCGCCCGCCCGATGCCCGAGGACGCCCCGGTCACCAGCCACGCGTCGTCAGGTCGCATGGCCGGAGGGCGCGAGCTGCTGGGCGAACGCCCAGGGCTCGTCGACGTAGACGCCGATCCGCCGGATGCGCGCTTGCGGGCGCGCGATGTCGATCGAGTGGCCGAAGGCCGAGGCCTTCAGCGAGATCAGCACGTTGGGCGCGTCCATGTGGCTCACCAGCAGCATCTCGTGGTTCGCGACCGCGGCACGCACGTGCTCGCGCAGGCTGACCGCGACGGGGCCGACCTCGGCGATCCAGTCGCGCGGGATGGCCAGGTTGCGGCGGAAGCCGGCGTTGAGCATCACCACGTCCGGCGCGACCACGTGGCGCATGTGCCGCACGGCGCTGCGGTCGCCGATGGCCCAGACCAGCCCGAGCATCGTCGCCGCCACGACGAGCGCGTGCAGCCCGTCGCGGCTGGCGGGCGGCGCCGCGCGATGGATGTACAGGTGCAGCAGCGGGGTGTCGACCACGCAGCCGACGACGACGAGCGGAAGGAAGACGGACGAGAACGACCCCTTCATCGCCGTGAATGCCCGCCCCGCCGGCGCGCGGCGCATGCGCGCGACGCTGGGCGGTGTCAGGCGCAGGACGGTGCAGAAGCCTTCGCGATAGATGTTGAACTCCATCACGAGCAGCCGCCGCAGCGCGGGCGGCATCGATTGCCGGGCTGCGTCGATCCGCCGCTCGCCGGCGCGCCGCCGGCGGCGGAAGTCGAGCGCCGAGCGTGCGCCGACGGCCACGAGGTTGGCGAGCACCGACACGAACAGCGCGATGCGCGCCGCGTGGGTGTACGGGTCGGGCCAGAGGCGGTACGCGAGGACGATGGCCGCCGCCCCCGCCACGGCGATCGCCCGCAAGGCGCGCGGGCTCGGACGAGCCATCACAGCGCCATCGGCGACGTCGTCGACAGCACGGCCCCGCGTGCCGCCTGGCGCACGATCTCGCTCTTGTCGTCGAGGCCGATCTCCCAGATCTTCTCGGCCTCGGAAGGCAGCAGCATGACCGCCGACTGCATCGCCGCGAGCCGGGTGCTCTGGTTGCTGTGCCGGCGCGCGAGGCGCAGCAGCAGCTCCGCGGTGTCGCCGTCGCCCACGCAGGCGGCCATGCGCAGCAGGTCGCTCTGCTGCGCGACCTGGCTGCCGACCAGCGAGGCGATCGTGCCCGCCTGGACGTCGAACGAGAACTGCTCCGTCAGGCACAGGCGCGAGTCGAGCGGCATCAGGTTCAGCGAGATCGACAGCCCGTCGGGCGGCAGCTGGACGTGCACGTCGCGGACGCGCTCGTAGAGCAGCACGTCGCCGCGGCCCAGCTGGTAGCGCCCCTCGTAGGCCAGCGAAACCTTCTCGCCCTCGTAGCCGGTGATCGCGGACGGGTCGTCCAGGCGGTAGATGTCCGTGCGATAGCCGGGCCCGTGGTAGCCGACCGTCAACAGGCTGAAGTTGTGGTTGTGCGCGTAGTCGTAGGCATACAGCGTGTTCTCCCACGCGTCGTCGGCCGCGTAGGCGCGCGGCCGCACCCAGGTGTTGGCGCGGATGAAGTACTTCGGGCGCAGCGCCAGCATCATCGTCATCGACGAATAGGTGCTGAGGTCGTTGAGCTCGTCGTCCTGCCTGAAGTAGTCGTTGAGCTTGTCGACCAGCATGCGGCGGTCCAGCGCCAGCGCCTGCAGCATCGCGGCGCCGGCAAAGATGTTGTCCTCGTCGTCGGGCGCGAGGTGCTCGTCGCAGTAGGCGATGTACTCGTCCAGGGAGATGGGCGCGGCGCACGCGTCGCGCGCGAGGAATCGGGCCATGGGGGTGCCTCGCTCAGTGGATGTTCAGCTTCTCGAGCGCCCGCGCGGCGGCGTGGGCCACGTGGGGATGCGGGTCCGCGCGCGCGTCACGCAGGCGGCGCAGGCCGCGCTCGCCATCCAGCGCGCACAGCGACTGGAGGGCCGTCCACCGCAGGAAATGGACGTCGTGGCCGGCCAGGCGCTCGATGGCGTCGGCGGAACGCGCGCGTGCGGCGGCGTCGCCATCGTCACCGTGCAGCGCGACGAGCGTGCGCAGCATCATCTGCATGCGACTGGCCGCGAGGCTGCCGGACGAGGCCATGCGCGGCAGGCCGCTCGCCTTGTCGTAGACCCAGACCAGCGGCGGGCCGCTGCGGCAGGTGAGCTTCAGTACCAGCGTCCGCTCTGCGCAGCGGTACT
Organism: Burkholderiaceae bacterium; assembly: GCA_036384855.1. Classification (GTDB taxonomy): domain Bacteria; phylum Pseudomonadota; class Gammaproteobacteria; order Burkholderiales; family Burkholderiaceae_C; genus Scleromatobacter. The sequence continues at coordinate 3,038 of DASVLN010000911.1, forward strand.
CCGGGACGTCGCGGGCCGCGCGGACGACGAACGTGCCGCCGGGCGCGATCTCGCGGCACGGGCGCAGGGCCAGGCGCTGGGTTCGATCCAGCGTGAGGATGTCGGCCCCCTCCGGCCGCTCGTGCACGCACACGGGGAAGATCCCCGGCCCGAGGTTGCCGTAGATCGCGTCCGCGACCGGGCTGTAGATGTGCGGCGAGGCGCCGTGGCGCGCGTCCATGAGCGTGGCCGTGATGGCGACCGCCTCGGACTGCGCCAGCACCATCGTGCCGCCGGAAAAGCCGCTCGGGACGTGGCCGAAGTCCTCGTCCAGGTGGCGCACCTCGGTGCGCAGGAGCTCGGCGATCTCGCGCGACGCGACGAGGTCGTCGAAGTGCGCCCGCAGCGCGAAGACGCCCTCCGCCGCTCCGGAATCGATGCGCGCGGAAGCCGCCATCAGGCGCGACAGGATCGGCAACGCATCGGGGTCGTGCCGGAAGTGGTAGTTCGACGGCGCTGCGCCGCGACGGTCGTTCATGGAAGCCCCTCGGGTGGAGAAGGCCGCCGCAGCGGCCTTCCGGGAACGCGTCAGCGCGCGACGATGCGCAGGATGATGACGATGATGATGGCCGCGGTCGGGTCGGCGAGGCCGCACGGCGCGATGTCGGTCTCGAGGTCGTCGAGCTGGATCGGGTTGTTCAAGGTTCTCTCCTGGGAGTGCCTGTGAGCAGGCGACATGGGCTTGCGGCCGGGCGAGGCGCCGGAAAGGCGCCCCTTGCGCGACCGCGCGAAGGGGCGGGGCCGGCGCGCGCGGCGCCGTGCGGGGCAGGAGCCGGGGACGGGCCTGGGGCCCGGTGGCATTCCTGGGGAAGGCGGCGAGCGCCGCGAGTGCCCGGAGCCGCGCGGGCGGCCGGGTCTGGTCGAGGCCGGCGTCCACGCGGGGTCGCGATGACGAGCGGCCGATCCAAGGTTCGCGGAAGGATCCGCGCATCCCGAGCCGACAACCGAACTCTGCGTCAACTAAGGATTTCTTTGTTTTGGCTAGTTTCGGGAGCAACCCGACCTCGCCCCATCCCTAGCTCATGGGATTGCGACCAAACGGACGCGATCGACAGCCGAACCCGGGCCACCGCCTCCCGGCGGCTCCGAGCGCGGCTGCGCGGCGACGCGGCGCCTCAGGTGCCCTTGGAGACCGTGATGGTCGGGAACTTCGCGCTGAAGTCCTTGGCCTTGGCGGCCACGACGACCGCGACCTGGCGCGCGACGGCCTTGTACAGCGCCGCGATCTCGCCGTCCGGATCGGCCACCACCGTGGGCGTGCCGGAGTCCGTCTGCTCGCGGATCGCCAGCGTCAGCGGCAGCGCGCCGAGGTACGGCACCCCGTATTGCGCCGCCATGCGCTTGCCGCCTTCCGCGCCGAAGATGTGCTCGACGTGCCCGCAGTTCGTGCAGACGTGCACGGCCATGTTCTCGACGATGCCGAGGATGGGCACGCCAACCTTCTCGAACATGTTCAGGCCCTTCCTCGCGTCGAGCAGCGCGATGTCCTGCGGCGTCGTGACGATCACCGCGCCGGTCAGCGGCACGCGCTGGCTCAGCGTGAGCTGGATGTCGCCGGTGCCGGGCGGCATGTCGACGACGAGGTAGTCGAGCTCGCCCCAGTTCGTCTGCCGCAGCAGCTGGTCGAGCGCCTGCGTGGCCATCGGGCCGCGCCAGACGACGGCCTGCTCGGGATCGACCAGGAACCCGATCGACATCACCTTGACGCCGTGGTTGGCGAGCGGCTCCATCGTCTTGCCGTCGGCCGACTCGGGACGGCCCTCGATGCCCATCATCAGCGGCAGGCTGGGGCCGTAGATGTCCGCGTCCAGCAGGCCCACGCGCGCGCCCTCGGCCGCGAGCGCGAGCGCCAGGTTGACCGCCGTGGTGCTCTTGCCGACGCCGCCCTTGCCCGACGACACGGCGACCACGTTGGCCACGCCCGGCAGCAGCGCCACGCCGCGCTGCACCTGGTGCGCGACGACCTTGCTCGAGACCGCGACCTCGACCGCCGTCACGCCGGCGACGCCGCGCGCCGCGGCGGCCAGCGCCTCGCGCACGGCGGCAAACTGGCTCTTCGCGGGATACCCGAGCTCGACCTCGACCGCGACGCGCCCGTCCGCGTCCGCCCGCAGCTTCTTCAGCTGCCGCCCCGCCGTGTAGGGCTGGCTGGTGTGGGGATCGACGACGGCAGCGAGCGCGGCGGCGAGCGCGGAATCGGAGACGGGCATGGGAGCGGATCGGCGGGATGCGGCCTGCGGGCCGAGACAGGCGAGCAGTCTACCGCGCGGCCCCCGAAACCCTTCGGCGCGCGGCGGTCCACGGCGGCGGTCGAGGCGCCGGAACGCTCGTGCTTGCCCGCAGTCGCCTCAAGCGCGGCGGTGCGGCGCCGATATCGCAGGACAGATCATGGAACTCTGCCCCCTCGTCAAGGTCCAGCACCGCATCAAGCTCGGGACGCCGCTGCCGTTCAGCATCCGCGACGGCCAGAGCAAGCTGCTGCTCGCCAAGGACCAGGTGGTCAAGGACGAGGAACAGCTCGAGGCCCTGATGGACCGGGGCGCCTACGTCAATCTCGACGAGCTGCGGGGCGCGCGCGCGGAGATCTACAACGCGCCGCCGGAGCTGCTGCCCTCGCTGTGGCGCAAGCTCGCCGACCAGCTCTCGCGCACGCTCGTGGGCATGCCCTCGCCCCAGGCCCCGCAGGCGCTCGACGAGGCCGCGCGCTACCTCGCGGCGCTCGCCGAGCGCGCGCCCGACGTCGCGATCTTCCTGCTCGTGCGGCCGGATCCGACCTCCCCCGTCCGCTACGGCGTGATGCGCAGCCTGCACGCGGCCGTCGCGGCCTTCCTGATCGCGCTGCGCCTCGCCTGGCCGACCGAACGCTGCCTGACGCTCGTGAAGGCGGCCTTCACGATGAACCTGGGCATGCTGGATCTGCAGGAGCGCCTGTCCAACCAGGAACGCGCGCTCAATCCGGGCCAGCGCCAGGCGATCCACGCCCATCCGCTGACGAGCGTCGCGTCGCTGAAGGACAGCGGCGTCGCCGACGCCGACTGGCTCGAGGCCGTCGCCCAGCACCACGAGCGGCCCGGCGGCGCCGGCTATCCCGCGGGCCTCGCGCAAGTCGGCGAGATGGCCTGCGCGTTGCGCACCGTCGACGTGTTCACCGCCAAGCTGGCGGGCCGCGCCGGCCGCGCGCCGCTGGCGCCCACG
>DASVLN010000912.1:0-13174 GCA_036384855.1 Burkholderiaceae bacterium
CGCGGCAGCAGTGCCGCGAGCCACACCAGCGCCGAGGCGAGCGCGAAGTGCACCGGCACCGACGGCGTGAGCGCGAGCACGCCCGAGGCCGCCAGCGCGCCGCCCATCGTGCCCAGGCTGAAGACCGCATGCAGCCGCGACATCACCGGCCTGCCGTACGCGCCCTCGACCTCGACGCCCTGCGCGTTCATCGCGACGTCCAGCGTGCTCGCCACGATCCCCATCGCGAACATGACCACGCAGGCGCAGGCAAGGTTGGGTGCGATGCCCAGCGCGAGGGTCGTGAACGGCAGCAGGCCGGCCGACAGCAGGCTCGCGCCGCGCGAGCCGAAGCGATGCACGGCCGCGGCCGTGACCGGGAACGAGAACACCGCCCCGAGCGCCGCCGCGAGCAGCACCAGGCTCACCTGCCCCGTGCTCAGGCCGAGCTGCGCCTTGATCGCGGGCAGGCGCGACGTCCACGTGCCGTAGTTGAAGCCGAGGGCGAGGAACAGCGCGCCGACGGCGAGTTGGCTGCGCGCGAGGCCGGGCAAGCGGTCGAGTGCATCGGCGGTGGACGTGCTGGTCATCGGTGGAAAGGCGGATCACAGGACCCGCACGCCGACATGGCCCGCAGGGAAGACGGCGAGGCTATCAGGCCGGACGCCTGGGAGGCTTCAGGCGCGCTTCATTTCTGACGGAAGCATCAGCGCTATGGCAATGAGCCCGCATGCGCGCGAGCCTGACCACTTCCGGAGAGTTCATGGAAGGACGGACGATGCGTTCGTGGGCGTGCCGCTCAAACGAAACGCGCGCCACTGGGGCGCGCGTCGAAGAAACATCTTGCCCGGACTGGCCGGGCAGTCATGCCTCACGCCGGTTGGGCGTCGGCCTCCTTGCAGGACGGCGCGCAGACCGACTGGGCGCGGCCGAGGAGCTTGCGCGTCTTCAGCTGGGCGCGAGGGCGGTGCTTGCCGCAGAGAAAGCACGACATCGTGGCCGCGCCGAAAGCGCCGGTGGCGGCGAACGGCGATCCGGCCGCCTTGGCCCGGTAACGCAGGCCGTCGGCTCCGACGGTGGTCTTGACTTCTTGCTTCGACATCGAGAGATGATCCTTCCGGGATTGAGCGAGGCGGGACATGCGTCTGGCGCAGCATGTTTCGCCCGAGCAGGCAACATTATACTGTACAAACCCTCAGCCTGGAGAATGCGGGCGCGTGGGGGCATTCCCGGTCGAGCAAGCCCTATGCCAAACGGCCGAGCTTGCCGACGCGGGCGCTTCCACGTCCCCGAACCCCGTGCGGCAGGCCCGCTCGCCAGGGTTCGCGGGCCGGCCGGATCCCGGAAAGGCGGCGGCCCGGACGTATTGTCTCAGCTCGCGAGCGGGGCCTGCGGCGCGACCGCGGGCGCCTCGCGCTTGGCCACCAGCGTCAGGATGTCGTAGCTCGCGACGACCTCGCCGTCCTGGTTCGTCACCTCGACGTCCCAGGCAACGACGCCCTGGCCGCGGCCGTCGGCGCCGATCCTGTTGCGATCGATCTTGCGCTTGCAGGTCAGGCGGGCGCGGATCGTGTCGCCGATGCCCACCGGCTTGACGAAGCGCAGCGTGTCCAGGCCGTAGTTCGCCAGCACCGGGCCTTCGCCGGGCGAGACGAACAGCCCCGCGGCCGCCGACAGCACGAAGTAGCCGTGCGCGATGCGCTTGCCGAAGGGAGACGCCTTTGCGGCAATCTCGTCGAAATGCATGTAAAAGAAGTCGCCGGAGATGCCGCCGAAGGCCGTGATGTCGGCCTCGCTCACGGTGCGGCGGTGCGTGAGCAGCGAGTCGCCGACGCGCAGGTCCTCGAACCAGTGGCGGAACGGATGCACCGGCGACTCGCGGACGGCCGCGCCCTTGACGTACTCGCCCGTCACGGCCGCCAGCATCGTCGGCGATCCCTGCACCGCCGCGCGCTGCAGGTAATGCTTGACGGCGCGGATGCCGCCCAGCTCCTCGCCGCCGCCCGCGCGGCCCGGGCCGCCGTGCTTGAGCATCGGCAGCGGCGAGCCGTGGCCGGTGGACTCGGGCGCGGCGTCGCGATCGAGCACCAGCAGCCGCCCGTGAAGCGCCGCCAGGCGCGCGACGGCGTGCGACGCGCGCGCCGGGTCGTGCGTGACCAGCGTGCCCACCAGGCTGCCCCGCCCGCGCTCGGCCAGCGCCAGCGCCTCGTCGAAGTCGTCGTAGGGCATCAGCGTGCTGACCGGCCCGAAGGCCTCGACGTCGTGGGCCGCCGAAGCCATGTCCGGACGCTCGCACAGCAGCAGCGTCGGGGCGAAGAATGCCCCCGCCGCCGTTCCCTCGCCGCGCGGCGCGAAGCCGCCGTCGGCGCCGAGCAGCACCGTGTTGCCCCGCGCCAGCTGCGCGACGCGTTCGGCGACGTCGCGCTGCTGGTCGCGCGAGGCGAGCGCGCCCATCGTGACGCCCTCGAGGGACGGGTCGCCCACGACCACCTTCGCGAGACGGGCCTTCAGCCGCTCGGCGACCGCCTGCAGGTGGCGGCGCGGCACGATGGCGCGCCGGATCGCCGTGCACTTCTGGCCCGCCTTGACGGTCATCTCGCGCGCGACCTCCTTGACGAACAGGTCGAACTCGGGATCGTCCGGCGTCACGTCGTCGGCGAGCACCGCGCAGTTCAGCGAATCGGCCTCGGCGTTGAAGGGCACGCTGTGCGCGATCAGGTTCGGGCGCACGCGCAGCTTCGCGGCGGTGTCGGCCGAGCCCGTGAAGGTCACCACGTCCTGGCCGCCGACGCGATCGAGCAGGTCGCCCGTCGAGCCGATCACGAGCTGCAGCGAGCCCTCGGGCAGCAGGCCGGACTCGACGCACAGGCGCACCATCGCCTCGGTCAGGTAGCTGGTGGCCGTCGCCGGCTTGACGATGCTGGGCATGCCGGCAAGGAAGGTCGGCGCGAACTTCTCGAGCGCGCCCCAGACGGGGAAGTTGAACGCGTTGATGTGCACCGCCACCCCGCGCCGCGGCACCAGCACGTGCGTGCCTGCAAAGCCGCCCTTCTTGCCCAGCGGCACGGCCGGGCCCTCGTGGATCAGGTTCGACGACGGCAGCTCGTTGCTGCCCATGCTCGCGTACGCGAACAGCGTGCCGGCGCCGCCCTCGATGTCGATCCAGCTGTCCGTCTTCGTCGCGCCGGTGTGGGCGGAAATCGCGTACAGCTGATCCTTGCGCTCCATCAGGAACTTCGCGAGCGCCTTGAGGCGCGCCGCGCGCTGCTGGAAGTCGAGCGCCAGCAGCGCCGGCAAGCCGGTGCGGCGGGCGTGTTCCAGCGCCTCGCCGAAGTCGAGCTCGTCGGCATGGGCGAAGGCGACGGGACGGCCGTCGATCGCGCTGGCGAGCGCCGCGCCGGGCCGCGTGCCGACGAAGCGGCCGCCGATGTAGCTTTGGAGTTGGGTGGTCATCGCAAGGAGCCTTTCAGTCGCCGGACCCCTGCCCGTACGGGTATGCGGGGCACTGGGACCGGCGCCGGCCGCGCGCGTCGTGACGTGCGGCCGGCGGGGGTCGTCGTCGAAGGAGCCGTCAGTCCTGGAGCTTCCAGGCGCCCTTCTCGATCCTGACCATCACGCGCGCGCGCTGGTCGAGGCCGAGGTGGTCGGTCGGCGACATGTTGAAGATGCCGTGCGCGCCCGCCACGTTCTTGACGTTCTCGAGCGCGTCGCGCAGCGCCGCGTGGAATTCGGGCGTGCCGGGCTGCGCCTTCTTGAGCGCCACCGGGATCGCGGCCATCAGCAGGTGCCCGGCGTCCCAGGCGTGGCCGCCGAAGGTCGACACGCTGCCCTTGCCGTAGGCCGCCTCGTACTTGTTGACGTAGTCCAGCGCCGACGCGCGCACGGGGTTGGCCGCAGGCAGCTGCGCGGCCACCAGCACCGGGCCGGCCGGCAGGTAGGTGCCCTCGACGTTCTTGCCGCCGACGCGCAGGAAGTCGTCGTTGGCCACGCCGTGCGTCTGGTAGATCAGGCCCGCGTAGCCGCGCTCCTTGAGCGTGATCTGCGGCAGCGCCGCGGGCGTGCCGGAGCCGGCGATCAGGATCGCGTCCGGATGCGCGGCCTGCAGCTTGAGCACCTGCGCGGTGACCGAGGAGTCGTTGCGGGCGTAGCGCTCGTTGGCGACGATGGTCAGGCCCTTGGCCGCCGCGGCCTTCGAGAACTCGCCGTACCAGCCCTCGCCGTAAGCGTCCGAGAAGCCGATGAAGCCCACGGTCTTCACGCCGTGGTCCTTCATGTGCGAGGCGATCGCGAGCGACATCTGGATGTCGTTCTGCGGCGTCTTGAAGACCCACCTGCGCTTGGCGTCCATCGGCTCGACGATCTTGGACGAGGCCGCCATCGAGATCATCGGCACCTGCGCCTCGGCGACGACGTCGATCATCGCCAGCGAGTTGGGCGTCACCGTGGAGCCCACGATCACGTCGGCCTTGTCCTCGGTGATCAGCTTGCGCGTGTTGCTGACGGCCTTGGTCGTGTCGGAGCCGTCGTCCAGGATCACGTAGTGGATCTTCTGGCCGGCGATCGTCTGCGGCAGCAGCGCGAAGGTGTTCTTCTCCGGGATTCCCAGCGACGCGGCCGGGCCGGTGGCGGACACCGTCACGCCGACCGTGATGTCGGCCAGCGCGCTGCCGGCGGCGAGCGCCAGCACGGCGGCCGCGAGGGCGCGGAACGTGAAGCGGGAGGAGGTCTGGGTCATGGGCATCGTCTCCGTCTTGCGTTGAATCGGTCTTCAGGGGCGGTCGTGGACCAGCGGATCGTGATTCTCCGCCGCTTCGCCGAGGACGGCCGGACGCGCGGCCGCGCGCGGCTTGCGCACCGCGCCGAGGCCGCCGAAGAACAGGTCGGCCACCAGCGGCGCCATCTGCTCGTGCGTCAGGCTGCCGTCGGGGCGCAGCCACGTGAACATCCAGTTGATCATGCCGAACAGCAGCATGGCCAGCGGCCGGTCCAGTTCGTTGCGCGCCAGCGTCGGGCGCACGGCGGCGATCGTGTCGGCGAAGGCGGCGACCACGCGCCGCTGTGCCGCGGTCACCTGCGCGTGCTCGTCGGGCTCGAGAAAGCGCACGTCCTCGGTGAGCACGCGATGCTCGTGCTGGGCGTCGGCGTACTCGCGCACGAAGCGCAGGATCAGCGCCCGCAGCCGGGTCTCGGGGTCGGCCGCGGCCTCCTCGGCCAGCACCTCGGCGACGAACTGCTCCAGCCGGGCGACGTGGCCCACGGTGATCTGGAACAGCAGCTCGCGCTTGTCGCGGTAGTAGTGGTACAGGCCGGCCTTCGAGACGCCGCACGCCGCCGCGATGTCGTTCATCGAGGTCGCGACGTAGCCCTGGTTCGCGAACAGCTCCGCGGCGCTCGCGAGGATCGCGTCGCGCTGGTCGTCGTAGCCGGCGGAGCGGGTTCTGGCCATCGACCGCGGCGCCTCAGCGATGGTCGAAGGAGATCGTCACCTCGGGCGTCGTCGGATGCGACTGGCAGGTGAGGATGAAGCCGGCGTCGAGGTCGCGCTTCTCGAGCGCGTAGTTGCGCGCCATGCGCACCTCGCCCGCGTCCAGGTGCGCCCGGCAGGTGCCGCAGACCCCGGTCTTGCACGAGTACGGCACGTTGATGCCCGCCTTGGCCGCGCAATCGAGCAGGTTGCCGTCGGCCTCGTGGAAGTGCAGCGCGTGCGTGACCCCGTCGCGGATCACGGTGAGCTCGCAGTCGGGCGCGTCGCCGGGCTCGACGACCTGGGCCGGCAGCGCGGCGGCGTCGCCCGGGATGGGGATGCCGAAGCGCTCGACATGGATGCGCTCGGGCGCCATGCCCGCGGCCAGCAGCGCGGCCTCGGCCTCGTCGTTCATCTGGAACGGCCCGCAGACGAAGGCGTGGTCGAGGCGAGCGACGTCGATCAGGCCGCCCAGGAACTCGGCCAGCTTGGCACGATCCAGCAGGCCCTGGTTCAGCTCGGAGTCGACGCGTTCCTCGGAGAAGACGTGGTGCACCGCGACACGCGCGAGGTAGCGGTTCTTGAGGTCGTCGAGCTCCTCCTTGAACATCGTCGAGGCCGCGCGGCGGTTGCCGTAGACCAGCGTGAAGCGGCTGCCGGGCTCGCGCACCAGCACCGTCTTCATGATGGACAGGATGGGCGTGATGCCGCTGCCGCCCGCGACGCCGAGGTAGTGGCGCTCGGCGCCCGTCTCCACCGGCACGAAGAAGCGGCCCTGCGGCGGCATCACCTCGATCGTGTCGCCGGCGCGCAGGTTCTCTGCGAGCCAGTTCGAGAAGCGCCCCCCGCGCACGCGCCGCACGCCCACGCGCAGCTCGCCGTCGTCCAGCCCGGCGCAGATCGAGTACGAGCGCCGCACGTCCTCGTCGCCGATCACGCGGCGCAGCGTGAGGTACTGCCCCTGCACGAAGCGGAAGTGCTCGCCCAGCTCCGGCGGCACGTCGAACGAGACGACCATCGCCTCGTCGGTCTCGGGCCGCACCGAGCGCACGCGCAGCGGGTGGAAGTGGTTGTCGGACATGGCGGTCGCTCTCAGATCGGCTTGAAGTGTTCGAAGGGTTCGCGGCAGGCGATGCAGCGGTACAGCGCCTTGCACGCCGTCGAGCCGAAGGCCGACAGCCGCTCGGTCTGCGCGCTGCCGCAGCGCGGGCAGGCGACGTTGCGCGCCATCAGGCGGATCGGCGCGACCTTGCCCGATGCCGGCGCGGCACACGCGCCCGGCGGCGCGATGCCGTAGGCGCGCAGCTTCTCGCGGCCTTCGGGCGTGATCCAGTCGGTCGTCCACGCGGGCGCGCGCCGCTGCGTGACGCGCGCGGGCCCGAGGCCGGCCGCGTCCACCGCGTCGACGATGGCCTGCGCGATCGCTTCCGTCGCGGGGCAGCCCGAGTAGGTCGGCGTGACCACGACCTCCAGCGCGTCGTCGTGCGCGACCACGTCCCGCACGATGCCGAGGTCCGTCACGGAGATCGCCGGCACTTCCGGGTCGAGCACCCCGTGCAGCACCGCCCACGCGCGCTCGACGCGAGGCGACCGCGGCTGGGAGGCGGCGATCGTCGCGCTCACCACGCCCCGCCCGGGAAGCTGCGCTGCAGCACCTGCATCTCGGCGAGCAGGTAGCCCATGTGCTCGCTGTGCACGCCGCGCGAGCCGGTCGAGCGGAACGCGCCGAAGCCGGCCGGCGCCGCGAGCTGCGCGTCGGCGAGCACCGGCGCGACGATCGCCTGCCAGTCCGCCTGCAGCGCCGCGCGCGACGGGCCCAGTCCGCTCGCCTCGGCGGCGGCGTCGACCGCGTCGGCCTCGAACAGCTCCGCGAGATAGGGCCACGCGCGCTCGAGCGCCTGGCGCATGCGGCGCGCCGATTCGTCCGTGCCGTCGCCCAGGCGCACGACCCAGTCGGCCGCGTGCGCGACGTGGTAGCGCGACTCCTTGACGGCCTTGCCCGCGATCGCGGCGACCTCGGCGTCGGACGACGCCTCGAGCCGCGTCCACAGCATGTTCAGCCAGGCCGACAGCACGAAGTTGCGCAGCACGCAGTCGGCGAAGTCGCGGCCGCCCTTGCGGCCCGGCAGCTCGACGAGCGTCGCGTTGCGGAACGCGCGCTCCTCGCGCAGGAAGGCGAGCTGGTCCTCGTCGAGGCCGCACTGCGCCCCGACGTGCGTGAGCAGCGCGCGGGCCTGGCCCACGAGGTCCAGCGCGAGGTTGGTCAGCGCGATGTCCTCCTCGAGGATGGGCGCGTGGCCCGTCCACTCGGCCAGGCGCTGGGCGTGGATCAGGCAGGTGTCGGCGATGCGCAGCAGGTAGTCCTGCGCGGGCGTCGGCGCGAAGTCGATCGAGGCGGTGGCGACGGCGGTCATGGCGGGCCTCACATGTGGCCGACTTCGGGCGGCAGCTCGTAGAAGGTCGGATGGCGGTAGACCTTGTCCTCCATCGGATCGAACAGCATCGCCTTGTCGGCCGGGTCGGACGCGACCACCTGGTCGGAGCGCACCACCCACACGCTCACGCCCTCCTGGCGCCGCGTGTAGACCTCGCGCGCCAGCTGCAGCGCCATCTTCGGGTCGGCGGCGTGCAGGCTGCCGCAGTGCTTGTGGTCGAGGCCGGCCTTCGGGCGCACGAACACTTCCCACAGCGGCCACTCGTGAGCTTGCGCCTTCGCGTTGGCGGCGTCGGTCCTGGATACGGTCATGGGGATCTTCCTTTCGCGGATGCGGATCAGGCGGCCTGCGCGCGCACGGCGTGCTTGCGGGCGTGGGCGAGCGCGGCCTCGCGCACCCACTCGCCCTCGTTCCAGGCGTCGACGCGGGCGGCCAGGCGTTCCTTGTTGCACGGGCCCTCGCCGCCGACGACGCGCCAGAACTCGCTCCAGTCGATCGCGCCGAAGTCGTGGTGGCCGCGGGCCTCGTTCCACTTCAGGTCGGGATCGGGCAGCGTGACCCCGAGGATCCTCGCCTGCTCCACCGTCGCGTCGACGAACTTCTGGCGCAGGTCGTCGTTGCTGATGCGCTTGATGCCCCAGCGCATCGACTGCGCGCTGTTGGGCGACTGGTCGTCCGGCGGGCCGAACATCATCAGCGACGGCCACCACCAGCGGTTCGTCGCGTCCTGCACCATCGCGCGCTGGGCGTCGGTGCCCTTGGTCATCATCGTCAGCAGCGCGTCGTAGCCCTGGCGCTGGTGGAACGACTCCTCGCGGCAGATGCGCACCATCGCGCGCGCGTAGGGCGCATACGAGCAGCGGCACAGCGGGATCTGGTTCATGATGGCCGCGCCGTCGACCAGCCAGCCGATCACGCCGACGTCCGCCCAGGTGAGCGTGGGGTAGTTGAAGATCGAGCTGTACTTGGCCTTGCCGGTGTGCAGCGCGTCCAGCATCTGGTCGCGCGAGGTGCCCAGCGTCTCGCCCGCGGCGTAGAGGTAGAGGCCGTGGCCGGCCTCGTCCTGCACCTTGGCGAGCAGGATGGCCTTGCGCTTGAGCGTCGGCGCCCGCGTGATCCAGTTGCCCTCGGGCAGCATGCCGACGATCTCCGAGTGCGCATGCTGGCTGATCTGGCGCACCAGCGTCTTGCGGTAGTGCTCGGGCATCCAGTCCTTGGCCTCGATGAACTCGTCGTTGTCCAGCGCGCGCTCGAAGCGATCCTCGGCGACGGCCTCGTCGGCGCTGCGCACGGCGGCGCGCTCTTCCTTCGGGGCCGTGTCCATGGCTTGTGTGTACATGGCGAACTCCTTATCTCGTCCTGAGATCCACCACGCGGCGGGCCTTGCCCACCAGCGTGCGTTCGATCGAATCCGGTTGCCCCACGACGACCGCGGTGCTCACGCCCGTCAGCGTCTTGATGCGCGCCTGCAGCTCATGGCCGACCGCCTCGGGGTTGGCCGCGGCGTGCGCCGGCAGCAGCTCGCAGCGCACCTCGACCCGGTCCAGCAGGCCCTCGCGCGTGACGACGAGCTGGTACTGCCCGCCCAGCGCGCCGTGGGCGAGCACGATCTCCTCGATCTGCGTCGGGAACAGGTTGACGCCGCGGATGATGAGCATGTCGTCCGAGCGGCCGACGATCTTGCCGATGCGGCGCATGCTGCGCGCGGTGGGCGGCAGCAGGCGCGTGAGGTCCCGCGTGCGGTAGCGGATCACCGGCAGCGCCTGCTTGGTGAGCGTCGTGAAGACGAGCTCGCCCTCCTCGCCGTCGGGCAGCACCTCGCCGGTCTCGGGATCGATGATCTCGGGATAGAAGTGGTCTTCCCAGATCACCGGGCCGTCCTGGGTCTCGACGCATTCGCTCGCGACGCCCGGGCCCATCACCTCGCTCAGTCCGTAGATGTCGACGGCGTCGATGTCCGCGGCCCGCGAGATGTCGCGCCGCATCGCCTCCGTCCAGGGCTCGGCCCCGAAGATGCCGACCTTCACGCTCATCTCGCGCGGATCGAGCCCCTGGCGGCGGAACTCCTCGCAGATCACCTGCATGTAGGAGGGCGTGACCATGATGGCGTCGGGCCGGAAGTCGCGGATCAGCTGCACCTGCTTCTCCGTCTGGCCGCCGGACATCGGCACGACGGTGCAGCCCAGGCGCTCGGCGCCGTAGTGCGCGCCCAGCCCGCCGGTGAACAGGCCGTAGCCGTAGGCCACGTGCACCATGTCGCCGCGGCGCACCCCTGCGGCGCGCAGCGAACGCGCGACGAGGTCGGCCCAGTGGTCGATGTCGGCCTGCGTGTAGCCGACGACCGTGGGCTTGCCGGTCGTGCCCGAGGACGCGTGCACGCGCACGACCTGCTCGCGCGGCACGGCGAACATCCCGAACGGATAGTTCTCGCGCAGCGCGGCCTTGGTGGTGAACGGGAACTTCGCCAGGTCGGCGAGCGACTTCAGGTCGTCCGGATGCACGCCCTTCTCGTCGAACGCGCGCGTGTAGTGGGGCACGTTGGCGTAGACGTTGGCGAGCGTCGCGCGCAGGCGCGAGAGCTGCAGCGCCGCGATCTCGTCGCGGCTGGCGCGCTCGATCGGGTCGAGCTCGACGGGGCGGAGCGGATGGACCGGCATCTTCGAAGACCCTCTCAGCGGGCGTCCGGCGGCAGCACCGGCTTGCCCTTCATCGTGTAGGAGCGGCCACGGAACGCGGCCACGCGCTCGCCGCGCTGGTTGCGGACGTCGACGTCGTACACGCCGAGGCGGCCGGTCTTGCTGATCTCGGTGGCGCTCGCGGTGAGGACGTCGCCGAGGCGCCCGGGCGCGACGATCTCGACGTCGAAGCCCGCCGCCACGGTGACCTCGTCGTAGGCGTTGCAGGCGAAGGCGAAGCACGAGTCGGCCAGCGCGGCGAGCAGCCCGCCCTGGCAGGTGCCGTAGCCGTTGAGCATGTCCTCGCGCACCGCCATCGTCATCGTGCAGCGGCCGGGGCCGATGGACTCGACGCGCATGCCCATGCCCTGCGACGCGCGATCCGTGGCCCACATGTGGTCGCGCACGCGCTCGGCGATGCGCTGGGCGTCCTGCTGCGTCATGCCGTCAGCGATCCGTGAACGCCGGCGCGCGCTTTTGCTGGAAGGCGGCGACGCCCTCGGCGAAGTCGTCCGCGCGGCCCAGCTCGCCCTGCACGCGCGCCTCGAGCGCCAGCGCCTCGTCCATCGACATGCGCTGCGCGGCGTCGAGCGCCTGGCGCGTCGCGACCAGCGCCTTCGTCGGCTGCGCGGCCAGGCGCTCGGCCAGCGCCAGCGCCTGCGGCAGCAGCTCGGCATCGTCGACGACCTGCCAGACGAGCCCGAAGCGCTCGGCGTCGACCGCAGACAGCTTGTCCCCCGTCAGCGCCAGCGCCAGCGCACGCGCGCGGCCGGCCAGGCGCGGCAGCAGCCAGGTGCCGCCGCAATCGGGGATCAGGCCGATCTTGGAGAACGCCTGGATGAAGCTGGCCGAGCGCGCGGCGAGCACGATGTCGCAGCCGAAGGCGAAGTTGGCGCCTGCGCCGGCGGCCACGCCGTTGACGGCGCACACCACCGGCACCGGCATCGCCTGCACGCGTTGCACGAGCGGCTTGTAGTTGCGCTCGATCACGGCGCCGATGTCGGGCCTGCCGTCGGCGGCCGGCGCCATCGCGGGGTCGTTGAGATCCTGCCCCGCGCAGAAGCCGCGGCCCGCGCCGGTCACGAGCACCGCGCGCACGGCCGGGTCGGCGGCCGCGGCGTCGAGCGCGTCGCGCAGCTCGGCGTGCATCGCCTGGGTGAAGCTGTTGAGCGCCGCGGGACGATTGAGCGTCAGCATGCGCACCGCGCCGCGCTGCTGAACGAGGATCATCGCGTCGGCGGGCGACAGCGGCTGCAGTTCGGGCGACGGACTCATGCGTGGGCCTCGGCGGTGGAACGGGCGTGGAAGCGTCGGTCGTTTGCCGGCGCGGGTCGTGGTGTCGGGGCCCGGCCGGGCGCCGCGGCGCCGCCCGGGGTTGTCTCCCCCACCGGCCTCCGGCATCGAACTCGACCGTGGGCGAATTCTTTGACCGACCGGTCGGTTAATCTTAGACTCGTCGTTGACGCAGCGCAAGTCCGAGCGACTCGCACGGTCATCGCGCCGCACCCCAAACCGAGGAAGTCCCATGCCCTGCTACGAGATCGACGGCCTGCGCCCCGTGGTCGACCCCAGCGCCTACGTGCACCCGACCGCGGTGCTGATCGGCGACGTCGTCGTCGGCCCCGGCGCCTACGTCGGGCCCTGCGCGAGCCTGCGCGGCGACTTCGGCCGCATCGTGCTGGCGGCCGGAAGCAACGTGCAGGACACCTGCGTGATCCACGGCTTTCCCGACTCCGACACCCGGCTGGAGGAGAACGCCCACGTCGGCCATGGCGCCGTGCTGCACGGCTGCGTCGTGCGCGCGGACGCGCTGGTGGGCATGAACGCCGTGGTGATGGACGAGGCCGAGGTCGGGCCCGGCGCCTTCGTCGCGGCGAGCGCATTCGTGCGCGCGGGCATGAAGATCCCGCCGCGCTCGCTCGCCGCGGGCGTGCCGGCCAAGGTGATGCGCGAGCTGAGCGACCAGGAGCTCGCCTGGAAGCTCGAGGGCACGCGCACCTACCAGCGGCTCACCGAGCGCTGCCTCGCGACGATGCGGGAGTGCGCGCCGCTCGCGGCCGAGGAGCCGGGGCGGGTCCGGCTGCAGGCGGGGCAGGTGCAGCCGCTGATCGCGACGCGCCGGGAACGCTGACGGCGCGGCGCGCGCCGAAGCGGTGCCGGAACTGCGCGGGCGTGCATCCGACCGTGCGCTGGAACGCGCGGTACAGGCTCGCCTCGCTGCCGAAGCCGAGGCGGTCGACGATCGCCTTGACCGGCTCGTCCGAGGCCGCGAGCGCCTCGCCCACCTGGCGCAGCTTCACGCGCCGCAGCCAGTCGCCCGCCGCGAGGCCGGTGCCGGACTGCACGAGGCGCGCGAAGCTGCGCACCGACATGCCGAGCCAGCCGGCGGCGGCCTCCAGCGTCAGCGCCTGCGCGGGACAGCGCTGCGCGAACGCGAGCGCCCGCCGCAGCCGCGCGTCGGCGATCGCGATCATCTCCACCGGCCGGAACACCGGCATCCACTCGCGCGGCCGCGGCAGCATCAGGACGTCCTCCACGTCGCGCCGCGCGTCGGACGACAGCCGCGCCTCCAGCGCCGCGGCCATCAGCGGCAGGTGGCCGTTCGGGCCGCAGGCGGTGCG
>DASVLN010000913.1:0-1891 GCA_036384855.1 Burkholderiaceae bacterium
CGCGCTCGCCGCCGGGCTCTTTCGCGAGCAGGGCGATGCGCGCGCCTACTTCGCCCGCCTCGATTGGCGGCTGGGCGAGCGCGCGCGGGCGGGCGAGCGGGCGTTCGCCGGGGCGATGGCCGAGGCCTGACGGACCGGCGACCGCCCCCGCATCCTCGCGCAAGGCAAGGACGGGGCGCACCCCGGGGGCCCGGCGCTTGCCTCCAGGCATCGACCCATAGCCGAAGGAGTCCGATCCATGGCCAACCAATCCCCCGACCACGCGTCCGCGCCCGACCCGACGCGCGACGGCCAGAAGCGCGTCGTCCACGACCAGAGCCTGCACCCGGCCGCGGCGCCGTCCTCCCACGGCAGCGCTGCGCCCGAGACCGAGCCGCCGCTGCCGCAGGACATCGACCAGTCCGCGCACAGCCAGGCCAGCGCCAGCGCGACGCACGTCGACGTCGGGCTGCAGGCCCACGCCGACCAGACGGGCGCGTCGCGCGACACCGACCGCGGCCCGGTCCTCGACGAGGTCTACAACCGCACGCTCGCGCCCGACCGCGGCGAGACGCCACCGCGCCAGTGACGCGGCGCAGCGGACGCCGCTCGCACGGACGTTGCCGAAGTCGCCCCGCCTTGCTTCCTGTTCAAGGTTGCCGCATGGTCGGATGACGCGGGCCCCGCGGGCCGGACGAGCCCGCGGCGCGCCACCTCACGGCCCGGTCTCGCCGCCGGTCGAGCCCCAGACGTTGCCGGTGACGTAGCTCGCCTCGGCCGAGGCCAGCAGCACGTACTGCGGCGCGATCTCGGCGGGCTGGCCGGGGCGGCCGAGCGGGGTCTGCTCGCCGAACTTCTCGACCTTCTCCGGCTTCTGGCCTCCGCTGGGCTGCAGGGCCGTCCAGTAGGGCCCGGGCGCGACGGCGTTCACGCGGATGCCCTTGTCGCCCAGCTGCTTGGCCAGCGAGCGCGTCATCGACAGGATCGCCGCCTTCGTCGCGGCATAGTCCAGCAGGTCCTTCGAGGGATCGAAGGCCTGCACGGACGATGTGTTGATGATGGCGGCGCCGCGCGGCAGGTGCGGCAGGGCGGCCTTCGTCACGCGGTACAGCGCATAGACGTTGGTCTTCATCGTGTCGTCGAACTGCTGCTCGTCGAGCTCGAGGATCGAATCGCAGGCGGTCTGGCGCGCGGCGTTGTTGACGAGGATGTCGAGGCCGCCGAGCTCCTTCACGGCCTGCTCGACCAGCGCCTTGCAGAACTGCGCGTCGCGCAGATCGCCCGGGATCGCGACCGCCTTGCGGCCGGCCTCGCGGATCAGCGCGACGACCTCCTGCGCGTCCTGCTCCTCCTGCGGCAGGTAGTTGATCGCGACGTCCGCGCCCTCGCGCGCGAACGCGATCGCCGCGGCGCGCCCGATGCCGGAGTCGCCCCCGGTCACGAGCGCCTTGCGATCCTTCAGGCGACCCGACCCGACGTAGCTCTTCTCGCCATGGTCGGGCCTGGGCTCCATGCGGCTCGCGAGGCCCGGCCAGGCCTGCTCCTGGCGCGGGAACGGCGGCTTCGGGTAGCCGCCGGCCGCGTCCTGCAGCCGGCCGGCCTTCGCGGCGCTCGCGCCCTTGCCGCCGCCCGGGCCGGACTCCCGGCGGTCGTCGGCGGGGGCGGGCAGCCGGGCGCGGCGGCAGGCGCCGTGGTCGTGATGGCGTGGGATCGTCATGGGGGCTCCGATGCGGTGCGGTGGCGAGGCTTCGGCAAGCCGGATGCCGCGACGGCAGTCCGCGCGCGACGAGGCGAGCCTTGCGCCCGGGCGCGGCCGCAGGGGCCGGGATGGGGGACACGGTATGCGACTTGCCGGTCGGCCCCATGACCATCGAAGATTCCGCATCCGCATCCGCATCCGCATCCGCATCCG
>DASVLN010000914.1:0-2008 GCA_036384855.1 Burkholderiaceae bacterium
GGTCTGCCCGTACTACCTCGCGCAGGAGATGGTGCGCTGGGCGGACGTCGTGGTCGGGGACTACAACTACTGGTTCGACCTCGGCGGCCTGCTGCACGGCCTCGCGCAGGCCAACGAATGGCGCGTGGGGGTGCTCGTCGACGAGGCGCACAACCTGCTGCCGCGCGCACGCGAGATGTACTCGGCGACGCTGGAGCGCCCCGCGCTCGACGCCGCCCGCCGCCACGCGCCGCCGTCCGTCGCCGGGCCGCTGAAGCGCCTCGCGCGGCTGTGGAACGAGATCGCCGGCCGCCAGCTCGAGCCGTACGCGGCGTGGGACGACCTGCCCGCCGGCCTCGCGAACGCGCTGCAGAACGTCAACGCCGCGATCGGCGACCTGTCGGCGACGCAGCCCGACGCGGTCGCGCCCGAGCTGCTGTCGTTCTGGTTCGAGACGCTGCACTTCGCGCGGCTGGCCGAATCGTTCGGGCCGCACTCGCTGTTCGACGTCACGATCGCGGGCGCGGACCAGCGCGCCGTCACGCTGTGCCTGCGCAACCTCGTGCCGGCGTCGTTCCTGCGGCCGCTGTTCGCGACGGCGCGCACGACGACGCTGTTCTCGGCGACGCTCACGCCGATGCACTTCCACGCCGACCTGCTCGGCCTGCCGAAGGACGTCGCGTGGCTCGACGTCGAGTCGCCCTTCGACGCCGCGCAGCTGCGCGTGGCGGTGCAGCCGCTGTCCACGCGCTTCGCCGACCGCGCCGCCTCGGTCGCGCCGATCGTCGCCCTGATGGCGCGCCAGTTCGGCGAGCGGCCCGGCAACTACCTCGCGTTCTTCAGCAGCTTCGACTACCTCGAGCAGGTCGCCGCCGAGTTCCGCGCCCGCCATCCCGACGTGCCGGCCTGGGTGCAGTCGCGCCGCATGGACGAGGCCACGCGCGCCGACTTCCTCGCCCGCTTCGCCGCCGGCGGCCGCGGCATCGGCTTCGCGGTGCTGGGCGGCGCGTTCGCGGAGGCCGTCGACCTGCCGGGCGACCGCCTGATCGGCGCGTTCATCGCGACGCTCGGGCTGCCGCAGGTCAACCCCGTCAACGAGCAGATGCGCGCGCGCCTGGACGCGCTGTTCGGCGCCGGCCACGACTACACCTACCTCTTTCCGGGCCTGCAGAAGGTCGTGCAGGCCGCGGGGCGGGTGATCCGCACGACCAGCGACGAGGGCGTGGTGCACCTGATCGACGATCGCTACCGCCGGCCGGAGGTCAGGCGGCTGCTGCCGGCGTGGTGGCGGGTCGAGCGTCCATCCCGAATCCGGGCGGCTGGACAGCCCGGCGCGGCGCCCGGCACACTGCACGCGCAACCGGAGGAATCGCCGTGAAGATCGAAACGCCCACCTGGATCGCGGAGCACGCGCTCGTCTGGCACAAGCGCGACGGCGAGGTGACCGTGGTCGCGCGGCTGGGCAAGCCCTACCGCGTCGAGCACGAATGCTGGGCCTGCCCGTTCGCGCTGGACGGCGTCGACGGCCGCTACCCCGACCACCAGGGCGTGAGCGCGCTGCAGGCGCTCACGCTCGCGCAGCGCGTCCTCGCGACGCGCATGCTGCAGCTCGTCGACGCCGGCGAGCGCTTCATGCAGGCCGGAGACGAGAACGTCTGGGACCGCGCGGTCGTCGAGGCGATCTTCGGCCCGGGGCGCGACCTCGGCCTCGTGCCGGGGCGGACGTGAAGCATTTCGACGCTGCCGCGACCGCGCGCGCGCTCGCCTGGCCCGCGCTCATCGGCGCGCTCGAGCGGCTGTTCGTCGAGGGCTGCGAGGTGCCCGCGCGCCAGGTCCATGCGGTCGGCGACGCGCTCACCTCGCTCGTGATGCCGGCGTGGCAGGCGGGGCGGTTCTACGGCGTGAAGGTGGTCAACGTCGCGGCGGGGAACGCGGCGCGCGGCTTGCCGGCGGTGTTCGCGAGCTACCTGCTGTTCGACGCCCGCACCGGCGAGCCGGTCGCGTCGATCGATGGCAGCGAGCTCACGGC
>DASVLN010000915.1:0-2243 GCA_036384855.1 Burkholderiaceae bacterium
CGCCCGCGGTGGCCCTGCTTGCGAACGCCGGCCCCGTGCCGGCGTTTTCGTGTCCGCCGCCGCGGATCCGCCCATGCCCGCGCGGGCATGGCGGCTGCCTGGAACCGACTCCCACGTCCCGATCGCCCGCCGCCCATGACCGAGTCCGTTCGTCCCGTCTCCCGAGCCGCCCGCCGCAAGGCCGCGCGCGTCGGCCTCGCCCTGGCCGGCGGCGGGCCGCTGGGTGCGATCTGGGAGATCGGCACGCTGTGCGCGCTCGAGGAGGCCCTGGTGGGCGTGGACTTCACCCGCATGGACGGCTACGTGGGCGTCTCGGCCGGCGGCTTCATCGGCGCGGGACTGGCCAACGGCATGACGCCGCGCCAGATGTGCACCGCCTTCATCGAGGACGAGGGCGGGGCGGACGACCTGATCCAGCCGGCGATCTTCGTCCACCCGGCCTGGCGCGAATACGGCAAGCGGCTGAAGGCGCTGCCGCGGCTGGTCGCGCAGGCGGCCTGGCGCGCGGCGCTGGGCACGGGGTCGCGGCTGGAGATCGTCGAACGCCTCGGCCAGGCGCTGCCGGCCGGCTTCTTCAGCAACGCGCCGATCGAGGCGCACATGCGCCAGGTCTTCTCGGCGAAGGGCCGCACCGACGACTTCCGCAAGCTGGGGCGCCGCCTCGTGCTGGTGGCCACCGACCTGGACACCGGCGGCGTGGCGCCGTTCGGCCTGCCGGGCTGGGACGACGTGCCGATCTCCAAGGCCGTCACCGCCAGCGCCGCGCTGCCCGGGCTCTATCCGCCCGTGCGCATCGGCGGGCGCGACTACGTCGACGGCGCGCTCAAGAAGACCGTGCATGCGCGCGTCCTGCTGGACGAGGGCATCGACCTGCTGTTCTGCCTCAACCCGCTGGTGCCCTTCGACTCGACCTACGCGCCCGTCCACACCGTGCGCCTGGGCACCGAGCCGATCCCGCGCCTCGTGGAAGGCGGCCTGCCGCTGGTCGCGAGCCAGGCGCTGCGCTCGCTGATCCACTCGCGGCTGGAGCTCGGCCTGAAGAGCTACCGCCTCAGCCACCCGCACGTCGACATCGCGCTCTTCGAGCCCGACCACCGCGACCCCGAGCTGTTCGGCGCCAACACCTTCAGCTACTCGGCCCGGCGCCAGCTCGCCGAGCACGCCTACCAGTCGGCGCGTGCCCACCTGCGCACCCGCCGCCGCGCCCTGCGCACCATGCTCGCGGCACACGGCATCGGCCTCGACGACGAGGCCCTCGACGACCGCACCCGCCGCCTCGTCACCCACGCCCCGCGCCTGCAACCGTCCTGGCACGACGCCCCCGCCGGCCGCCTGGGCGGAACGCTGCGAAGGCTCGGCGGCATCCTCGACGAACTCGAAAGCTCGCTCGCGCCCGCGTAGGGACGGCACCGAGTCCGCGACGACGAGCCGCGCCGGCGTCCATCCCCGCAGGCACACGCGTCCCGAATCAATCCCCGACGAACGCCCGCGGATACATCCGCTCGTAGTAGTTGTCGACTTCCTCGTGCCCCAGCGCCATGAACGCCCGGAACCCCGGCACGAACGCCAGCACGAGCGCGAACAGCCCGCCCAGCACGCCGAAGACGACGAACACCGCCGCCACGCCCGCGTGGAGCAACGCCACGCCCGCGAGCGCCGGCCCGATCATGCCGGCCACGTGCGTGGTGGTCACCGCGCTGGCGATCATGCGCGACCGGTAGGCCAGCGGCCGCGCGAGCATGCGGTGCGTCTTGCCCACGAGCACCATCGTGGCGTTGAGCGTCCCCGCCACCGCGAAGCAGGCCACCAGCAGCACCGGGGTGCCCGTCGCGCCCGCCAGCGCGAGCGCCAGCCCCTGGAGAACGGCCGCTCCCACCCGCGTCGCGAAGCGCCCGAAGCGATCGACCAGCCACTGCGAGCCGCCCAGCGAGCCGAGCAGCAGCCCCAGCGACAACCCCGCCTCGCACAACCCCAGCCACAGCCCCGACAGCCCGAGCGCCCGCACCTTCAGCGGCACCAGCATCGTCATCGTCGGACCGAGGAAGATCCACGACAGGAAATTGGCGAGGATCCAGCCACGCTCGATGGGGATGCGCCAGTTCGCGCGCATGCCGGCGACGAGCTCGTCGCGCCATCCGCGCCGCGCGCGCGTCGCGACGACGCCGTCCGGCAGCCCGCGCGCGCTGAAGGACGCGCCCACGAGCAGCGTGCAGTTCAGCCACAACGCGGCCGCCGTGCCCGCG
>DASVLN010000916.1:0-2078 GCA_036384855.1 Burkholderiaceae bacterium
GCCCATCGCCGGCGACAGACCCGCCGGCGGCACGATCTCGACGACCAGGCTGCTCATGGCGGGCAGCATCGCCGCGCCGGCCAGCACCGGCACCACGCCCAGCGCGAGCACGAGCCGCAGGTCGTAGGCGCCCAGGCTCGCCATCAGCGCGACCGCCGCCGCGGCGGCCGCGAACGCGAGCAGCGACGCGCGGATCAGCCGCCGCTTCGGGATGCGGTCGCCCAGCGGCGCCATCAGCGGCATCGCAAGGATGGACAGCGCCGCGTTGAAGACGCCGTAGACCGCCAGGTCGTGCGCGCCGCCGGCGCCGGCGATCCACCAGGGCGTCGCGACCTGGCCCACCATCAGCGCGAGCAGCGTCTGCGCGTCGCTCAGGAGCAGGCGCCCGAACGCGGGGCCGAGGTCGTCGCGGCGATCGAGGAAGGGCAGGCGCATGGCGCTGCGAGGATAGCCGCGCACGGCCGCGCCGGCGGGACGATCCCGTGGCGCGGACGCGGACGCGGCCTCAGCCGAGGTAGCGCCGTTCGAGGTGCGCCTTGAAGTGCGCCGGGTTCAGCACCTCGCCCGAGGCGCGCACCGCGAGCTCGTCGGTCGTCCATCTGCAGCCCTGCTGCCAGATGTTCTCGCGCAGCCAGCCGAAGACCGGGCCCAGGCGGCCGGCGGCGATGTCCTCGTCGAGCGTCGGCAGCGTCCGCCGCATCGCCGCGAACCACTGCGCGGCGTACATCGCGCCCAGCGAGTAGCACGGGAAGTAGCCGAACTCGCCGGCGGCCCAGTGGACGTCCTGCATCGGCCCGTCGCGGAAGTTGCCGCGCGTGTCCAGGCCGAGCAGCGCGGCCATCTTCTCGTCCCACAGCGCGGGGATGTCGTCGACCTCGAGCGAGCCGTCGAACAGGCCGCGCTCGATCTCGTAGCGCAGGATCACGTGCGCGGGGTAGGTGACCTCGTCGGCGTCGACGCGGATCAGGCCCGGCTGCACGCGCGTCAGCGCGCGCTGCAGGTTGCCGGGCTCGAACGCCGGCTGCGCGCCGAAGGCCTCGACGACGAGCGGCGCGATGTGCGCGATGAAGCCGGGATGGCAGCCGACCTGCATCTCGAACGACAGGCTCTGGCTCTCGTGGATGCCCATCGAGCGCGCCTCGGCCACCGGCTGGCCGAGCAGCGCGCGCGGCAGGTTCTGCTCGTAGCGGCCGTGGCCCGTCTCGTGGATGGTGCCCATCAGGCTCTGGACGAACTCGTCGTCGCGGAAGCGCGTCGTCAGGCGCACGTCCTCGGGCACGCCACCCGAGAACGGATGCGTGCTGACGTCGAGCCGGCCGGCGTCGAAGTCGAAGCCGAGCACCCGCATCACGCGCTCGCACAGGGCGCGCTGGGCGCCGCGGTCGAACGGGCCGGCGGGCATCGTCACCGGCTCGGCGGCCTGCTTGCGCACGACGCGCTCGATCAGCCCCGGCAGCCACTGCCCGACCTCGCCGAAGATGCGGTCGAGCGCCTGCATGCGCATGCCGGGCTCGTACTTGTTGACCATCGCGTCGTAGGGCGCGAGCCCCGCCTGGTCGCCCAGGTGCTGCGCCTCCTCGCGCGCGATCGCCAGCACCTCCTTGAGGTTGACCGCGAAGCCCGCCCAGTCGTTGGCCGGGCGCTGGCTGCGCCAGGCGTGCTCGCAGCGCGAGGTCGCGAGCATGCGGCGCTCGACCAGCGCGGTCGGCAGCGCGTTGGCGCGGAACCAGTCGCGCTCGATCTCGCGCAGGTTGGCGCGCTGCAGGTCGTCGAGCGGCTCGTCGCGGGCGCGCTCGAGGTGGCCGCGCAGCGCGGGGTCGGTGCGCAGGCCGTGGGCGATCGTGGCGATCTCGGCCAGGGCCAGGGCGCGCGCGTCGTTGCCCTTGGGCGGCATGTTGGCGGCCTGGTCCCAGCTCGCCAGGCTCTGGAGGTGGTTGAGCCGGTACAGGCGCGCCCACGTGCGGGTGAGGGCCTCGTAGCCCGGCGTGCGGGCGTCGTTGTCGGTCTGCATGTCGTCCCTGAGGTTGCCGCCGCGCTCGGCGCCCGCCGCGCCGGCCCGCGGGCGAGGCGCATCCGGT
>DASVLN010000917.1:0-10649 GCA_036384855.1 Burkholderiaceae bacterium
CGAGGCAGCGCCCGTGGAGTGCATCGCCGCCCGCGCCGATCGCCGCGCCACCTTCCGCTGCACCGCAGGCGTCGTGCGGCCGGGAATGGCGGTGGCGCCGGGGTTGCTTGCGGCCGGGGACTACGTCGACGGGCCCTACCCCGCGACGCTGGAAGCCGCCGTCCGCGCCGGCGAGGCCGCGGTCGAGGCCTCGCCCTCGCGCTGAGGCGCGGCGGCGTCGCGCCTTCACGACTCGCGGACGCGCTGGAGAGACGATTCCAGGCGCCGCCGGACGAAATCGGTTTTCACCATGCAAGAATGTCGAGTCCACAGCCTGAGGCCGACCCCATGTCCAAGTCAGACGGCTCCGGCCCGTCCATCCAGGTGCTCGCGCGGGCCTTCGCGCTGCTCGACGTCCTCGCCGCGCACACCGATCCGGTGCCGCTGAAGGAGCTCAGCGCCCGCACCGGCCTGCATCCCTCGACGGCGCACCGCATCCTCAACGACCTCACCGAAGGCCGCTTCGTCGAGCGTCCCGAGGCCGGCAGCTACCGGCTCGGGATGCGGCTGCTCGAGCTGGGCAACCTCGTCAAGGCGCGGCTGGACGTGCGCGACGCCGCCATCGGTCCGATGCGCGAGCTCCACAAGCTCACCCACCAGCCGGTCAACCTGTCGGTGCGCCAGGGCGACGAGATCGTCTACATCGAGCGCACCTACAGCGAACGTTCCGGCATGCAGGTCGTGCGCGCCGTCGGCGGCCGCGCGCCGCTGCACCTGACCTCGGTGGGCAAGCTTTTCCTGGCCCACGACGAACCCCAGCGCGTGCGCGCCTACGCGACGCGCACCGGCCTCACCGGCCACACCCGCAACAGCCTGACCGAGCTGCCGCTGCTCGAGCGCGAACTGGAGAAGGTGCGCCGCACGGCCATCGCGCGCGACGACGAGGAGCTCGAGCTGGGCGTGCGCTGCATGGCCGCCGGCATCTACGACGACCAGGGACGCCTGGTGGCCGGGTTGTCGATCTCCGCCCCCGCCGACCGGCTCGAGGAGACCTGGGTCGACCGCGTCAAGGAGACCGCCGCGCGCATCTCCGCGGCGCTGGGCCACGGCAGCGGCGCCTGATCGTCGGCGGCGGCGCCTGCCGCACGCATGAAAAAAGGCCGGAGCGCGAGCGTCCGGCCTTCGTCGTTCCAGCGGTTCGCGGTTACTCAGCCCTGCGATTCGGTGGCGCGCGCCGTCGTCGTCGCCGGCGCGTTGTGATAGCTCATGACCCACTTGCGGATGCGCTCGGCATCGGCGATGCGCGAGTACTTCCCGGCCGAGTCGAGCAGCACCATGATCAACTTGCGGCCGGCGATCTGGGCCTGCATCACGAGGCACTGGCCGGCCTCGTTGATGAAGCCGGTCTTCTGCAGGCCGATGTCCCAGGCCGGGCTCGCGACGAGGCGATCGGTGGTGTGGAACTGCACCTGGCGACGGCCCAGCTCGACGTCCAGCGACGGCGTCGTCGAATACTCGCGCAGCAGCGGCACCTGGTGGGCGGCGTTGACCAGCACCGCGAGGTCGCGCGCGGTCGAATGGTTCTGGCTCGACAGCCCGGTCGGCTCGACGTAGTGCGTGTCCGTCATGCCGAGCTCCTTCGCCTTCGCGTTCATCGCGGCGACGAAGGCCTGCAGGCCGCCCGGGTAGTTCCGGCCCAGCGCGTTGGCGGCGCGGTTCTCCGACGCCATCAGCGCGAGGTGCAGCATGACGCCGCGCGTGAGCTGCGTGCCGGGCTTCAGGCGCGAGCGCGTGTTCTTCTCGGTGTCGATGTCGTCGTCGGTGATCGTCAGCACCTCGTCGAGGGGCTGGTGCGCCTCGCTGACCACCATGGCCGTCATCAGTTTGCTGAGCGACGCGATCGGCAGGACGGCCTCGGGATTCTTGCTGTAGAGCACCTCGTGCGTGTCCTGGTCGAGCACCAGGGCCGCGCCCGAGCGCAGGTAGAGCGGATCCTCGGTGTTGTGCAGGCCTGCCAGCGTGCCGACCGACGCGGCCGCGGGCTCGACGCGCGCGGTCGTCCGCGTGGTCGTGGTGACGCTCGTGACCACGCGGCGGCTCGAGCTCCTCGCGTGCGCATGCGCGCGCGCCGGCGCGTGGGCCGAGGCGGCGGTCTTGCGATGGTGCTTGACGGGCTGGGCCTGGGCGTCCAGCGCCGGCAACGCCAGCGCACTGCCGATCGCGACCGCCACCGCCCAGCGCGAAATCTGCTTGATCACCCGCATGTCAGTAAAACCGGAAAGCCGTTGCATCACCAATTGTTTCAGTCTAAGGCAAAGGAAAAAGCCACGCAAGATCAAAAACTTGCAAGCCTTTCCTCAACCAGAGCCGCCAGATCTGCCGATGCCACTGCCGAGTAGCCACGACGGCGCCCACCGGCGGACCCGGGAAGGCTGATTAACGCGGACTGCAGGCAGCCGGCTGACGCCGGATCCCCCAAACGGGGGTGTCTTTACACGCAGGAGGCCCCGAGCCTGCCGCGCGATGGGCCCGAGGCAACGCCTGATTCGTGAATTCTGGCAAGCCGCCCGCATTGCGATCTCGCGATAAGCACCGGCGCGGCCGCCATTTCGTGACTTAAGGCACGCTGCGCGGCCGTGCGCGGCGGAGGACGCCGCAGCAGGCATCGTGCCCGAATGCGCTGCGGCCTCCGCGCCGGTGAGGCGGGGAAGCCGCGGCCCGAACCGGCTCGTGACCGGCGCGGGGCGATGACGGGGTCGCCGGCGGGATCAGGCCGCGGCAGCCTCCGCGCCGGCGACGCTCACGCGTCCCTTCGTGGCACGTGCGACGGCCGACACGATCGCCAGCAGCGAGGCGTGCACGATGTTGGCGTCGATGCCGACGCCGAACACGGCCGGCGCCTCGCCGACCTGCACGGACAGGTAGGCCGCGGCGCGCGCCTGCGCGCCGGCGCCGATCGAGTGCTCGTGGTAGTCCAGCACCTTCACCTGCGCCCCGACGGCGCGCGACAGGCCGTCGCAGAACGCGTCGACCGGTCCGTTGCCCTGGCCCTCGATGCGAATTCGCGTCTCCTGCACGCCCACCTCGGCGGCCAGGCGCACCTGGCCGTCGCCAGCGTCCGACTGCGACAGCTGGGCGAGCGTGGGGGCGTCCTCGCCCAGGCGGTACTCGCGGCGGAAGATCTGCCAGATGTCGGCCGCGCTGACCTCCTTGCCCTGCGCGTCCATCACCGCCTGGACGACCTGGCTGAAGTCGATCTGCAGGCGGCGCGGGAGCTCCAGCCCGTACTCCGACTCCAGCAGGTAGGAAATCCCGCCCTTGCCCGACTGGCTGTTGACGCGGATGACGGCCTCGTAGCTGCGGCCAAGATCCTTCGGGTCGACCGGCAAATAGGGCATCTCCCAGACGTCGCCCTCCTTGCGGGCGGCGAAGGCCTTCTTGATCGCGTCCTGGTGCGAGCCGGAGAACGAGGTGTAGACGAGGTCGCCCGCGTACGGGTGGCGCGGGTGCACCGGCAGCTGGTTGCAGTATTCGACGGTGCGGCGGATCTCGTCGATGTCCGAGAAGTCCAGCTCGGGGTCGACGCCCTGCGTGTACAGGTTCAGCGCGATGTTGACGATGTCGACGTTGCCCGTGCGCTCGCCGTTGCCGAAGAGGCAACCCTCGACGCGATCGGCACCGGCCATCAGCGCGAGCTCGCCGGTGGCGGTACCGGTGCCGCGGTCGTTGTGCGGGTGCACCGACAGCACGATGGACTCGCGGCGCTCGAGGTGGCGGTGCATCCACTCCATCATGTCGGCGAAGATGTTGGGCGTGGAATGCTCCACCGTCGTCGGCAGGTTGACGATGCAGGTGCGCTCGGGCGTCGGCTCCCAGACCGCCGTCACCGCGTCGACGACGCGCTTGGCGACGTCGAGCTCGGTGTCGGAGAACATCTCCGGCGAATACTCGTAGCGCCACGAAGTCTCCGGCTGCTTCTCGGCGAGATCCCGGATCAGGCGCGCGTGGCTCGCGGCGAGCTCGATGACGCCCTCGACGTCCACGCCGAGCACGACCTTGCGCATGATCGGCGCGGTCGCGTTGTACAGGTGCATGATGACCTGCTTCGCGCCGACCACCGACTCGAAGGTGCGGCGGATCAGGTGCTCGCGCGCGGGCGTCAGCACCTGGATCTGGACGTCGTCGGGGATCAGGCCGTCCTCGATGAGCTTGCGCACGAAGTCGAAGTCGGTCTGCGAGGCGGACGGAAAGCCGACCTCGATCTCCTTGAAGCCGATGCGCACCAGCGTCTCGAACATGCGCAGCTTGCGCTCGAGGTTCATCGGCTCGATCAGGGCCTGGTTGCCGTCGCGCAGGTCGGAGCTGCACCACACCGGGGCCTTGGCCAGCACCTTGTCCGGCCAGGTGCGGTCCGCCAGGCGGATCGGCGCGACGGGACGGTACTTGGCGGCGGGATTCTTCAGCATGGTCATGGGGTCAGCTCCTGTCGGGGTGTCGAGTCGATCGCAACGCCGCTCCAAAGACGAACGGCCCGCAGCGTTGCGCTGGCGGGCCGTTGATCTTGGGGAAACTGGGATCTCTGGGATCTGGAATGTGTTCGATCAATGCGCCCGCGCTACGCCGCTAGGAGTAGGGAAATGAGCGCAATGCGGGACGACATGCCGACGAATGTAGCACGGCCTTCCCGGCATGTGCACGTGAAATGTTCGCGGTTCACGAAGCCCTTCTTCGCGCCTCGGATTTTCGTCAGCGGTGCAGCCCGACCTCGTCGGGCTCGTCGGTCGACAGGGCGATCACGCTGACCGGCCGGCCCTTGGCACGCTTGTACGCGTAGACGAGGTAGCCCGAGATGCCGTACGCGCAGAAGATCGCGAAGATCACCGCCGCCGGATAGAGGTTGATGATGCCGATGGCCAGCGCGATCAGGACGATGACGACGAAGGGCACCGAGCGCTTCAGGCTCAGGTCCTTGAAGCTGTAGAACGGCACGTTGACCACCATCGTCAGCCCCGCGTAGAACGCGACCGCGGCCGCCGCCCAGGACAGCAGCGGATCGCCGTTGACGTCGTAGCCGCCGCCCAGCTGGTCGACCACGACCCAGATGAAGCCGACCACCAGCGCCGCCGCGGCCGGGCTCGGCAAGCCCTGGAAGTAGCGCTTGTCGACGACGGCCAGGTTCGTGTTGAAGCGCGCCAGCCGCAGCGCCGCGCAGGCGCAGTAGAGGAAGGCGACGCACCAGCCCGGCTTGCCCAGGCCCTTGAGCGCCCACTCGTACACGATGAGCGCCGGCGCCGCGCCGAAGCTGACCATGTCCGACAGGCTGTCCATCTCGGCGCCGAACGCGCTCTGCGTGCCGGTCATGCGGGCGACGCGGCCGTCCAGGCTGTCGAGCACCATCGCGCAGAAGACGCCGTAGCAGGCCTGCTCGTAGCGCCCGTTCATCGCCATCACGACGGCGTAGAAGCCGCCGAACAGCGCCGCGAGCGTGAACAGGTTGGGCAGGATGTAGACGCCCTTGCGCCGCGGCCGGCGCACCGGCGCGTCGTCGTCGTCCTCGTCCGGGATCGGCGCGACGTCGTTCATCGAGGGACAGCGGTGAAATTCATGGTGCGCGAGGATACCCCAGCAGCCCGGCCACCAGCGAAAAACGGGCGACCGAAGCCGCCCGTCTTCCCGAGTGGACGCGAGCGAAGCGACGCGCCCCGACCGCGTCCGGCGCTGCCGTCCCGAGCGAGGCACGAGGAAGCGGCAGATCCGGCTCCCCCGGTCTGCTCGCCTGCCGGCCGCAAGCGGCCGGCGTTCGCCAGGCACAGTCCGTCCACTGGACGGCCTGTGTCCGGGCTCACCCCCTCGGGGGGCAGGGAGCGCCAGCGACCGTGGGGCTCGTCAGTTCCTGGACTTGTCGACCAGCTTGTTCGCCTTGATCCAGGGCATCATCGCGCGCAGCTTCTCGCCGACGACCTCGATCGGATGCTCGGCGGTCAGGCGGCGGCGCGAGAGCAGCGTCGGCGCGCCGGCGCGGTTCTCGAGGATGAAGCTCTTGGCGTACTCGCCCGTCTGGATGTCCTTGAGCGCCTGCTTCATCGCCTTCTTCGTCTCGTCCGTGACGACGCGCGGGCCGGTCACGTACTCGCCGTACTCGGCGTTGTTCGAGATCGAGTAGTTCATGTTGGCGATGCCGCCCTCGTAGATGAGGTCGACGATCAGCTTGAGCTCGTGCAGGCACTCGAAGTAGGCCATCTCGGGCGCGTAGCCGGCCTCGACCAGCGTCTCGAAGCCCGCCTTGATCAGCTCCACCGTGCCGCCGCACAGCACGGCCTGCTCGCCGAACAGGTCGGTTTCGGTCTCCTCGCGGAAGCTGGTCTCGATGATGCCGGCCTTGCCGCCGCCGTTGGCCGCGGCGTAGCTCAGCGCGAGGTCGCGCGCCTTGCCGGTCTTGTCCTGGTACACCGCCACCAGATGCGGCACGCCGCCACCCTGGGTGTAGGTGTTGCGCACGGTGTGGCCAGGCGCCTTGGGCGCGACCATCCAGACGTCGAGGTCCGCGCGCGGCGCGACCTGGCCGTAATGGACGTTGAAGCCGTGCGCGAACGCGAGCGAGGCGCCTTCGCGGATGTGCGGCTCGACGTCGTTCTTGTAGACCTCGGCGATGTTCTCGTCGGGCAGCAGGATCATGACGACGTCGGCCGCCTTGACCGCGTCGGCCACCTCGGCCACCTTGAGGCCGGCCTTCTCGACCTTGCTCCAGGACGCGCCGCCCTTGCGCAGGCCGACGGTGACCTTGACGCCGCTGTCGTTGAGGTTCTGCGCATGGGCGTGGCCCTGGGAGCCGTAGCCGATGATCGCGACATTCTTGCCCTTGATGAGGGAAAGATCGGTGTCCTTGTCGTAGTAGACCTTCATGGTTCGCTCTGCTTTCGTCTTCAGGAAAAAAGGGTGGATCAAAACGCCCCGGCGGCGAGCGCGCGGCCGCTCCGGAGCGAGCCGCCGAGCCCCCGCGGGGGGCGGTGAGCGCAGCGAGCAGGGGTAGTCAATAGCCCGCGGCCGCTCCGGAGCGAGCCGCCGAGCCCCCGCGGGGGGCGGTGAGCGCAGCGAGCGGGGGTCGTCATTACTCAGGCGCGGAGGATGCGTTCGCCGCGGCCGATGCCGCTGGTGCCGGTGCGCACGGTCTCGAGGATGGCCGTGCGGTCGATCGCGGTGATGAAGGCGTCGAGCTTGGACGTGTCGCCGGTGAGCTCGATCGTGTAGCTCTTCTCGGTGACGTCGACGATGTGGCCCCGGAAGATGTCTGCCATGCGCTTCATCTCCTCGCGCTCCTTGCCGACGGCGCGCACCTTGATCAGCATGAGCTCGCGCTCGGTGAACTGGCCCTCGGTGAGGTCGACGACCTTGACGACGTCGATGAGGCGGTTCAGGTGCTTGGTGATCTGCTCGATGACCTCGTCCGAGCCGCTCGTGACGACCGTCATGCGCGACAGCGACGGATCCTCGGTCGTCGCGACCGTCAGGCTCTCGATGTTGTAGCCGCGCGCCGAGAACAGCGCGACGACCCGCGACAGGGCGCCGGGCTCGTTCTCGAGCAGCACCGCGATGATGTGTTTCATGTCCGTGTCCCGCCGCGTGTCCTGCCCGGCCGGCGGTAACCGGTCGGGCCTTGCGCGGCGCCTTTCGAATCAGGGATGGAAGAAGAATGTCCGTCGGACCTCGACGCCCCCGTTGTGGTGCCGCTCCGGCCCCGGGCGGCAACCCGGAGCCTGGCGGACGCCTCGCGGGCCCGTCCTCAGAGGTCTTCCGAACCCAGCAGCATCTCCGTGATGCCCTTGCCCGCCTTGACCATCGGCCAGACGTTCTCGGTGGGATCGGTCTGCACGTCGATGAACACCGTGCGATCCTTCAAGGCGATCGCTTCGCGCAGCGCCGGCTCGACGTCTTCCGGCTTCGAGATGCGCAGGCCGACGTGGCCGTAGGCCTCGGCGAGCTTCACGAAGTCGGGCAGCGCATCCATGTAGCTGTGCGAGTAGCGGCCGCTGTATTCCAGCTGCTGCCACTGGCGGACCATCCCCAGGTAGCGGTTGTTCAGGGAGATGATCTTCACCGGCGTGTTGTATTGCTGGCAGGTGGAAAGCTCCTGGATGCACATCTGGATGGAGCCCTCGCCCGTGATGCAGAAGACGTCCGACTGGGGCCTGGCCAGCTTGATGCCCATCGCATAGGGCAGGCCCACGCCCATCGTGCCCAGGCCGCCGGAGTTGATCCAGCGTCGCGGCTCGTCGAAGCGGAAGTACTGCGCGGCCCACATCTGGTGCTGGCCGACGTCGGAGGTCACGTAGCAGTCGCGGCCGCGCGTGAGATCCCACAACGCCTCGACCACCTGCTGCGGCTTGATGACGTCCGGGCTGCGCTTGTAGGCGAGGCAGTCCTTGCGGCGCCATTCGTTGATCTGGCTCCACCACTGCGAGACGACCGCCGTGTCCGGCCTCGCCTGGCCCTCGCGGATCTGGGCGATCAGCTCCTGCAGCACGTCCTTGACGTCGCCGACGATGGGGATGTCGACCTTGACGCGCTTGGAGATCGACGAGGGGTCGATGTCCACGTGGACGATCTTGCGCTCGACCGACGCGAAGTGGCGCGGGTTGCCGATCACGCGGTCGTCGAAGCGGGCGCCGATGGCCAGCAGGACGTCGCAGTTCTGCATGGCCATGTTGGCCTCGAAGGTGCCGTGCATGCCCAGCATGCCCAGGAACTTCGGATCGGTCGCCGGGAAGGCGCCCAGGCCCATCAGCGTGTTGGTGACCGGGTAGCCGAGCAGGTCGGCGAGCTCGCGCAGCTCGGCCGCCGCGTTGCCGAGCACCACGCCGCCGCCCGAGTAGATGTAGGGCCGGCGCGCGTTCAGCAGCAGCTGCACGGCCTTGCGGATCTGGCCGCCGTGGCCCTTCTTGACCGGGTTGTACGAGCGCATCTCGACGTGCTCGGGGTAGTGGTACGGCGCCACCGCCTGCGAGACGTCCTTCGGGATGTCGACCACGACCGGGCCGGGGCGGCCGGTGCGGGCGATGTGGAAGGCCTTCTTGATCGTCGAGGCCAGCTCGCGCACGTCCTTGACCAGGAAGTTGTGCTTGACGATCGGCCGCGTGATGCCGACGGTGTCGCACTCCTGGAAGGCGTCGAGCCCGATCGCCGGCGTCGGCACCTGCCCGGTGATGATCACCATCGGGATGGAGTCCATGTACGCCGTCGCGATGCCGGTGACCGCGTTGGTGACGCCGGGGCCCGAGGTGACCAGCGCGACGCCGACCTCGCCGGTCGCGCGCGCGTAGCCGTCGGCCGCGTGCACGGCGCCCTGTTCATGACGGACGAGGACGTGCTGGATGGCGTCCTGCTTGTACAGCGCGTCGTAGATGTACAACACGGCGCCGCCGGGGTAGCCCCAGACGAACTTGACGTTCTCGGCTTGCAGGCAGCGCACGAGGATCTCGGAGCCGTTCGGGTCCGAGGCCGCGGGAGCGGTCGTGGGGGAGGAAATGGGATGCGGACTTCCGGAAGCCTGGCGCTTCCCGTCCGGGGCAGACATGTCCATGGGGAACCTCTGTGAATTTCTCTGACGAAAAACCATCGGTGCTCCTCTTCTCGCCCTCGTGAGGCGGATTCAGAACCTAGAGATCGAAAACAGCCGGCGCCCGCTTTCGGGTCGGCATTCAGACCAGCTCGCAGTTGTGCGAGTGGCCATTATTGCACTGCCGCAACGGAATTGAACGAGTTTCAGTGCATTTGTCCTCCAGCCGGCAGCGTTCCCGGCCGCGAGCCGATAGCTGACGGCGCGCTGAACGTCCCCGCCGCGGCGAGGCGCCGCCGGCCCGCCGTGCGCGGGCCGGCCTCGTCCGCGATGACATAATCCGCCGCGTCATCAGACAGGCCGCCCTCCTCGCGCCGCGCCCTGCCCCATCTTGGCCACCGACAAAGAACTCTCCGATTTCCTCAAGAGCGTCGAGAAGCGCGCGTTCAAGCGCACGGCCTTCACCGTGCGCGACGACGACGCCGCCCTCGACATCGTCCAGGACTCGATGATCCGGCTGGCGGAGAAGTACGTCGACCGGCCGGCGGCCGAGCTGCCGCTGCTGTTCCAGCGCATCCTGTCCAACGCCACGATGGACTGGTTCCGGCGCCAGAAGGTGCGCAACGCCGTCGTGAACAATTTCTCGGACTTCGAGGGCAACGACGACGACGGCGACTTCGACATCCTCGAAATGCTGGACAGCGTCGAGGGAACCCTGGGCACCGAAAGTGCATCCGACGCCGTGTCCCGAGACCAGATCTTGCTGCTGATTGAAGGCGAGATCGGCGAGCTGCCG
This sequence comes from Burkholderiaceae bacterium, assembly GCA_036384855.1. Lineage (GTDB taxonomy): Bacteria > Pseudomonadota > Gammaproteobacteria > Burkholderiales > Burkholderiaceae_C > Scleromatobacter. The sequence goes on from DASVLN010000917.1 coordinate 10,329, forward strand.
GCGCGTCAACGCGAAGCCTTCCTCCTGCGTTACTGGGAGGAACTCGACGTTGCCGAGACGGCCTCCGTGATGGGATGCTCGGAAGGCAGCGTCAAGACGCACTGCTCGCGCGCCGTCCACGCGCTGGCCAAGGCGTTGAAAGCCAAGGGAATCGCACCATGACCAGGAACACGCATCAGACCTTCACGCACGCCCCGGACAGGGACGGCCTGGAGGCGCGGTTCGGCGTGCGCGTCGCGGCCGTGCTGAGCGAGCGTGCGAACGCCACCGCCCCCGACATCTCCGAGCGACTGCGCTTCGCGCGCGAGCAGGCGCTGGCCC
>DASVLN010000918.1:0-2170 GCA_036384855.1 Burkholderiaceae bacterium
TGGCCGCCGGCTCGGGCGACATCGTCCTCGACAACGCCGCCAACGTGCTGACCGGCCAGGTCACCGCCTCGGGCCACGCGGTCACGCTGGCCGCCGCCTCGGCGCTCGACGCCGACGTGCAGGCCTCCGGCGACACGTCGCTGACGTCCGCGGCGGGCGTCGCGGCGCAGGGCAGCTTCGGCGGCGCGCTCACCGCCACTGGCAGCTCGGTCGAGATCGGCGAGGGCAGCGCGAGCCAGTCGACGGCGATCGGCGGCAAGCTCACGGCCAAGGCCACGGGCGGTGACGTCACGCTCGGCAACGTGCAGGCCAACGGCGCCAGCATCACCGCCAGCGGCGCCGCGCTGCTCGACGGCACGCTCGGCTCGTCGGGCAACGTCGACATCACGGCCGGCGCGATCCGCGGCATGAACAGCCGCGGCGCCCTCGACGTCACGGCCGGCCACTCGACGCTGCTGAAGGCGACTTCCGGCTCGATCGGCAAGACGCCGGGCTCGCTGGACGGCGTCGTCGACAAGGTCGGCCTGATCACGCTGCTCGACGTCACGGGCCAGAACAGCTCGACGCTGACGGTGGAGATCAATGCGGACCAGACGGCCTGGTTCGGCGTCACGTCCAAGTCGGTGATCCAGGGCCTGATCGAGAACACGTCGCTGAACTCGCACACCTTCGGCTGCGACGCCAACGAGTGCTTCAACGTCCTCGGCCAGACCACGGCGATCGCGGACTCGGTCATCGCCAACATCCTGACCTCGGCGGCGCAGGACGCGGCGGACGCGGCCTTCGGCACGGACAACCTGGACTTCGCGATCCGCAAGGGCTACGTGACCACCATCGGCCGCGTGCCGCCGGGCATCGACGAAATCGCGGGCGACCTCGGCGCAACGCAATGTGACACTCGGGTAACATCGCCGACGGCCATCGCGGCGGACAAGGCGTGCTCCTCCGCGGCGGTCACTCCGCGGGTGGACGTCAAGACCCAGTCCCAGACGGCGCCCGAGGCCAAGCCCGACCCCAAGAAGCTCTCCGACACCGGCCACCTGATCGTCTACTGACCCTGGCGGGATCCGTCGTCCCCCGACGGCGCCCCCCGATGCCCGGACTTGATCCGGGCATCGTCGTTTACCTGTTGCAAGTCCTTTGAGCGACGTACCCGAAAAACTGGGCAAGTACCAGATCCGCCGAGCGATCGGCAAGGGTGCGATGGGCATCGTCTATGAGGGATTCGATCCGATCATCGACCGGGTCGTGGCCATCAAGACGATCAAGAAGGACGAGCTCGACAAGGAGGAAGCCGAGGAGCACTCCCGGCGCTTCCTGATCGAGGCGAAGGCCGCCGGCCGCCTCAACCACAAGAACATCGTCGGCATCTACGACTATGGCGAGGAGCGCGGGCTCTCGTTCATCGTCATGGAGTTCGTGCAGGGCAAGGAGCTGAAGTCCTTCTTCAACGCCAAGCACCCGTTCTCGATGTCGCAGATCGTCCGCCTGATGGGCGAGCTGCTCGACGCGCTGGGCTACTCGCACAGCCGCGGCGTCATCCACCGCGATGTCAAGCCCGACAACATCTTCGTCACCGACGACGGCTCGGTGAAGCTCGGCGACTTCGGCATCGCCCGTATCGACTCCACGCAGAAGACGCACGCCGGCACGGTTCTGGGCACGCCCAGCTACATGGCGCCCGAGCAGATCCGCGGCGAGACGGCCGATGCCCGTTCCGACCTGTACGCCGCGGGCGTGATCCTCTACCAGTTCCTGGTCGGCGAGCGGCCGTTCTCAGGCGGCATGGTGCAGGTGATGCAGAAGGTGCTGATGGAGGCGCCCAAGCCGCCCTCGTCGCACAACCCGTCGATCCCCGAGGCGATCGATGCCGTCGTCCTGCGCGCGCTGGCCAAGCAGGCCGACCAGCGCTTCGCCAACGCGGCCGAGTTCAGCCGCGAGCTGACCGCCGCGGTCGGACTCGCGAGCGAGGACGAGGGCGAGTCGACGATGATCATGTCGGCCGACGCGCTCAAGGCGCTGCAGGATGCCGCCCTCGCGCCGGCCGACCGCACGGGCACCCACGGCACGCAGGGCACCGGCAGCACGCGCACCGGCTCCACCCAGACCGGTACGGGTACGGGTACCGGCGGACGCACCGCGGGCTCGGCCGGCGGCGCCGCGGGCGGCC
>DASVLN010000919.1:0-9236 GCA_036384855.1 Burkholderiaceae bacterium
TGCCCGCGGTCGCCTCCGTGTCGATCTTGGCGATCAGCTGGTCGGCGGTGACGGTGGCGCCGTCGGCCTGGACGATCTCGGTCAGCACGCCGGCGGACGGCGCCGGCACCTCGAGCACGACCTTGTCGGTCTCGACTTCGATCAGGATCTCGTCCACGGCGACGGCGTCGCCGGGCTTCTTCTTCCACTGCAGCAGGGTCGCTTCGGTCACGGATTCCGACAGCTGCGGAACCTTCACTTCGATGATGGCCATGAGTTGTTCTCTGTCTTTCGAATTACTTGGTCAGGACGAAGCCCTTGAGCTTGGCGAACGCCTGCTCGAGCAGCGCCTTCTGCTGCTCCTGGTGCAGGTGGGCGTAGCCGACGGCCGGCGAGGCGGAGGCCGGGCGGCCGGCGTAGCCGAGCTTCTGGCCCTCGAGCATGTTCTCGTGGATGTAGTGCTGCACGAAGAACCAGGCGCCCTGGTTCTGCGGCTCGTCCTGGCACCACACGATGTCCGTGGCCTGCGAGTACTTCTTGATCTCGGCCTGGAAGGCCTTGTGCGGGAACGGATAGAGCTGCTCGACGCGGATGATGGCCGTGTCGGTCGCCTTCTTCTCCTCGCGCTTCTTGACGAGGTCGTAGTAGACCTTGCCCGAGCACGCGATCACGCGCTTGACCTTGGCCGCGTCGATCGAGGCGTCGAGCTCGGGGATCACCGTGCGGAACTCGCCCTTGGTGAACTCGCTCATCGGCGACGTGGCGTCCTTGTTCCGCAGCAGCGACTTCGGGGTCATGATGACCAGCGGCTTGCGGAACGCGCGCACCATCTGGCGGCGCAGCAGGTGGAAGATCTGGCTGGCCGTGGTCGGCTGCACGATCTGCATGTTGGTGTCGGCGGCCAGCTGCATGAAGCGCTCCAGGCGCGCGGAGCTGTGCTCCGGGCCCTGCCCCTCGTAGCCGTGCGGCAGCATCATCGTCAGGCCGTTGGCGCGGCCCCACTTGACCTCGCCCGAGGCGATGAACTGGTCGATCACGACCTGCGCGCCGTTGACGAAGTCGCCGAACTGCGCCTCCCAGATCACCAGCGTGTTCGGATCCGACGAGGCGTAGCCGAACTCGAACGCGAGCACGGCCTCCTCCGACAGGATCGAGTCGATCACGACGAAGGGCGACTGGTTCTCGGCGACGTTCTGCAGCGGGATGTAGGTGCCGGTGTCGAACTTCTCGCGGTTCTGGTCGTGCAGCACCGCGTGGCGGTGCGTGAACGTGCCGCGGCCGGAATCCTCGCCCGACAGGCGTACCGGGTAGCCGCTCGCGACCAGCGAGGCGAACGCCAGGTGCTCGCCCATGCCCCAGTCGACGTTGATCTCGCCGCGGCCCATGGCGGCGCGGTCGGCGATGACCTTCTCCACCAGCGGATGCAGCTTGAAGTTCGACGGGATGGTCGTGATGCGCTCGGCCAGCCGCTTGAACTCCGCGACCGGCAGTGCGGTGTCGGCGGCGTCCGTCCACTTCTTGCCCAGGAACGGCGACCAGTCGACCGCGTACTTGCCCTTGAAGTTGGTCAGGACGGGGTCGCGGGTGTGGCGGCCGGCGTCCATCGCGGCGCGGAACTCCTTGACCATGTCGTCCGGCCCGGTCTCGCCGAGGATGCCCTGGGCCACCAGCTTGTCGCCGTACAGCTTGCGCGTGCCCGGGTGCTGGCCGATCTTCTTGTACATCAGCGGCTGCGTCAGGCTGGGCGTGTCCTGCTCGTTGTGGCCCAGCTTGCGGAAGCAGACGATGTCGACGACCACGTCCTTGTTGAACTGCTGGCGGTAGTCGAGCGCGAGCTGCGTGCACAGCACGACCGCTTCGGGATCGTCGCCGTTCACGTGCAGCACCGGGGCCTCGATCATCTTGACGACGTCCGAGCAGTACAGCGTGGAGCGGGTGTCGCGCGGGTCGGAGGTGGTGAAGCCGATCTGGTTGTTGATGACCAGGTGCACCGTGCCGCCGGTGTAGTAGCCGCGCGTCTGCGCGAGCGCCAGCGTCTCCATCACGACGCCCTGGCCCGCGAAGGCGGCGTCGCCGTGGACGATCACCGGCAGCACCTGGGTGCCCTTCACGTCGCCGCGGCGGTCCATGCGCGCCTTGACGGAGCCCTCGGCGACCGGGTTGACGATCTCCAGGTGCGACGGGTTGAACGCGAGCGACAGGTGGATCGGGCCACCCGGGGTCGAGATGTCGCTGGAGAAGCCCTGGTGGTACTTCACGTCGCCCGAGGGCAGGTCCTCCGGCGCGGTGTGGTCGAACTCGGCGAACAGGTCCTTCGGCATCTTGCCGAGGGTGTTGACCAGCACGTTCAGGCGGCCGCGGTGGGCCATGCCGATGACGACTTCCTGCACGCCCTTGGCGCCGGCGCGCTGCACCAGCTCGTCCATCGAGACGATGAAGCTCTCGCCGCCTTCCAGCGAGAAGCGCTTCTGGCCGACGAACTTGGTGTGCAGGTAGCGCTCGAGGCCTTCAGCCGCGGTCAGGCGGTCGAGGATGTGCTTCTTCTGCTCCGCCGTGAAGACCGGCTTGCTGCGCGCCGCCTCCAGGCGCTCCTGCCACCAGCGCTTCTCGCCGGGGTCGGTGATGTGCATGAACTCGGCGCCGACGGTGCCGCAGTACGTGTCGCGCAGCGCCTGGACGATCTGGCGCAGCGTCATGTTCTCGCTGGTCGTGAAATACGTGTTCGTCGCCGAGAACGTGATGTCCATGTCGGCTTCGGTGAGGTCGTAGAACGCGGGCTCCAGCTCGGCGATCTTCGGGCGCTCGGTGCGCTTGAGCGGGTCGAGGTCGGCCCAGCGCGAGCCGAGGAAGCGGTAGGCCGCGATCAGCGACTGGACGTGGACCTGCTTGCGCGCGATCGCGAGGTCGGCCGAGCTCGTCTTGACCGCGAAGGCATTGGCCTTGGCGCGCTGCGCGAAGGACTCGATGACCGGCGCGTGGGGAACGTCGCGGGCCTCGGAGCCGTCGGTCGCCGGGACGTGCTGCAGCGCGTCGAAGTAGGCGCGCCAGGTGTCCGGCACCGAGCCGGGGTTCTCGAGATAGGCCTCGTACATCTCCTCCACGTACGGCGCGTTGCCGCCGAACAGGTAGGAGTTGGACCTGTTTTGCTCCATCATGTTTCGCTCACCTTTCGCCCCGGTTTCCGGAGCTCCGATGGGTTGATCAACCTTCCGCGGGCCCGGCTCGACCGGTTGGCGGATTGCAAGCGCCTGCTTGCCGGACTGGAGAGGCCGGCAAGGCGCAGAAGGACTCTTGGACTGCGTTCCGGGCGTGAATGTAGCACTTACCCGGAGTCCATGCCCGCAACGAACTGCGCCCGGACGGCCGCGTTTCTTGCAGGAACGCACGATCGCGGGCGGCGCGACACTGGCCAGGCATGTCCCGCCAGATCATCCGCCTGCACCCCGACGCCCCGCGAAAGCCGCCCGAGGCCGCCGCCTGCAACGGCTGCGGCGTGTGCTGCGCGGCCGAGCCGTGCCCGATCGGCGTCCTGGTGTCGCGCCGGCGCCACGGTACCTGCCGCGCGCTCGGCTGGAACGAGGCCGCCGGCCGCTACCGCTGCGGGCTGGCCGCCGATCCCGCCGCCGTCCTGCCCTGGCTGCCGCGCGGGCTCGCTCCCGTCGTGCGCCGCCTCGCCCTGCGCTGGATCTCGGCGGCGAGCGGTTGCGACAGCGACCTCGTCGTCGAGCAGTGAACCGCGGACAAAAAAAGGGCGCCCCGAAGGACGCCTGCAAGACCTCTTGAACCGGGACGGGCCGTCAGCCCAGGGCGAGCCGCCGGCGCGCGGCCGCGTACTCGCGCGCGAGGCGCTCGACGAGCTTGGCGGCCGGCACGATTTCCTTGATCGCGCCCACGCCCTGGCCCGCGCCCCAGATGTCCTTCCAGGCCTTGGCGGCGCCGGCGGCGGCGAAGTTCATCTTGCTCGCGTCGCTGGTGGGCAGGTTCTCGGGATCCAGCCCGGCCGCGGTGATCGAGCCGCGCAGGTAGTTGCCGAGCACGCCCGTGAACAGGTTGGAGTAGACGATGTCGTCGCTCGTCGAGTCCACGATCATCTGCTTGTAGCCTTCGGCAGCGCGTGCCTCGTCGGTGGCGATGAAGGCCGAGCCGATGTAGGCGAAGTCCGCGCCCATCGCCTGCGCCGCGAGCACCGCGTCGCCCGTGGCGATCGCGCCCGAGAGCGCGACCGGGCCGTCGAACCACTGGCGGATCTCCTGCACCAGCGCGAACGGGCTCTTCACGCCCGCGTGGCCGCCGGCGCCGGCGGCCACCGCGATCAGGCCGTCCGCGCCCTTCTCGATCGCCTTGTGCGCGAAGGTGTCGTTGATGATGTCGTGCAGCACGATGCCACCCCAGGCGTGCACGGCGTCGTTGACGTCGGTGCGCGCGCCCAGCGAGGTGATGACGATGGGCACCTTGTACTTGGCGCACATGGCCATGTCGTGCTCGAGGCGGTCGTTGCTCTTGTGCACGATCTGGTTGATCGCGAACGGCGCGGACGGCGCCTCCGGATGGTCGCGATCCCAGGCGGCGAGGGTTTCGGTGATCTCGGCGAGCCACTCGTCGAGCTGCTCGGCCGGCCGCGCGTTGAGTGCCGGCATCGAGCCGACGATGCCGGCCTTGCACTGCTCGATCACGAGCTTGGGGTTGCTGATGATGAACAGCGGCGAGCCGATCACCGGCAGGCGCAGCCTGCGCAGCGCGGCGGGCAGCTCTCGGCGGGCGGTCGTGGGCAGGGGTGCGTTCATGGTCAGAAGGCCTCCAGGGGCAGGGCGAGCGTGCCGGCGGCGCCGTCGACGATGCTGTCGCGCACGCCCGGGGCCTTGCTCAGGATGTGGTCGCCGTAGAAGCGCGCGGTCGCGATCTTGGCGGCATGGAAGGCCGCGTCCTCGCCCGCGGCGACATGCGCGGCCGCGGCCAGCAGGGCGCGGCCCATCTGCCAGCCGGCGACGAGGTTGCCCGCCAGCATCAGGTACGGCACCGAGCCGGCGAAGGCCTCGTTCGGGCTCGCCTTCGCGTTGGCGGCGATGAAGTCGACGGCGTCGAGGAAGGCCTCGCGCGCCGCCTTCAGGCGCTTGCCGAAGGCCTGCGCGTCCGCATTCGCCGAGGCCGCGAGCTCGGCTTCGGTCGCGGCGATGCGCGCGGCGATCGCCTTCGCGGTCGTGCCGCCGTCGCGCGCCGTCTTGCGGCCGACGAAGTCGTTGGCCTGGATCGCGGTGGTGCCCTCGTAGATCGCGAGGATCTTCGAGTCGCGCAGGTACTGCGCCGCGCCGGTCTCCTCGATGAAGCCCATGCCGCCGTGCACCTGGATGCCCAGGCTCGCGACCTCCAGGCTCATCTCGGTGGAGTAGCCCTTGACCAGCGGCACCATGAACTCGTAGAAGGCCTGGTTGTCGGCGCGCACGGACGCGTCGGGATGCGCGTGCGCGGCGTCGTAGGCCGAGGCGGCGACCAGCGCCATCGCGCGGCAGGCCTCGGTGTAGGCGCGCATCGTCATCAGCATGCGGCGCACGTCGGGGTGATGGATGATCGATGCCGCCGCCGTCATCGAGCCGTCGACCGGACGCGACTGCACGCGCTCGCGCGCGTAGGCGACCGCGTGCTGGTAGGCGCGCTCGGCCACCGCGATGCCCTGCACGCCGACCCCGAAGCGGGCGGCGTTCATCATGATGAACATGTACTCGAGGCCGCGGTTCTCCTGGCCGACCAGGTAGCCGGTCGCCCCGCCGTGGTCGCCGAACTGCAGCACGCAGGTCGGGCTCGCCTTGATGCCCAGCTTGTGCTCGATGCTCACGCAGTGCACGTCGTTGCGCGGGCCCAGCGCGCCGTCCGCGCCCACGAGGAACTTCGGCACGATGAACAGCGAGATGCCCTTGACGCCCTCGGGCGCCCCCGCGACGCGCGCGAGCACGAGGTGGACGATGTTGTCCGCCATGTCGTGCTCGCCCCAGGTGATGAAGATCTTCGTGCCGAAGACCTTGTAGGTGCCGTCGGGCTGCGGCTCGGCGCGCGTGCGCACGAGCGACAGGTCGGAGCCGGCCTGCGGCTCGGTGAGGTTCATCGAGCCCGTCCACTCGCCCGACAGCATCCGGGGCAGGTACGTCGCCTTCTGCTCGTCGGAGCCCGCGGTCAGCAGCGCCTCGATCGCGCCGTCGGTCAGCAAGGGGCACAGCGCGAAGCTCACGTTGGCCGAGTTGATCATCTCGCCGCAGGCCGCGCCGATCAGCTTGGGCAGGCCCTGGCCGCCGAAGTCGGCCGGATGCTGCAGGCCCTGCCAGCCGCCCTCGGCGAACTGCCTCCAGGCTTCCTTGAAGCCCCTGGTCGCGGTGACGACGCCGTCCTTCAGCGAGGTGGGCTCGCGGTCGCCCGGCACGTTCAGCGGGGCGACCACGTCCTCGTTGAACTTCGCGCATTCCTCGAGCACCGCCTGGGCGGTGTCGATGCCGGCGTCGGCGAACGCGGGCAGCTTGGTGAGTTCGTCGATGCCGGCCAGCTCCTTCATCGCGAAGAGCATGTCCTTGACGGGCGCTCGGTAGGTCATCTGTCAGTCTCCGGGGGCAAAAAAAGGGGCGCCTGCGCGAGGTCGCCCCGTGTGGTCGTCGCGTCGCGGCGCGCTCAGAGCGCGTTGATCATCTCGGGCACGGCGACGAACAGGTCCGCCACCAGGCCGTAGTCGGCCACCGAGAAGATCGGCGCCTCCTCGTCCTTGTTGATCGCCACGATGACCTTGGAGTCCTTCATGCCGGCCAGGTGCTGGATCGCGCCCGAGATGCCGCACGCGACATACAGCTGCGGCGCGACGATCTTGCCGGTCTGGCCGACCTGCCAGTCGTTGGGCGCGTAGCCCGCGTCGACCGCCGCGCGCGAGGCGCCGAGCGCGGCGCCCAGCTTGTCGGCCAGGGGGGTCAGCACTTCGTTGAACTTCTCGCTCGAGCCCATCGCGCGGCCGCCCGAGACGATGATCTTGGCGGCCGTCAGCTCCGGCCGGTCGCTCTTGGCGATCTCCTTGCCGACGAAGGCGCTCCTGCCCGAGTCGGCCACCGGCGCGACGCTCTCCACCGCGGCCGAGCCGCCGGTCGCGGCGGCGGCGTCGAAGGCGGTGCCGCGCACCGTCGCGACCTTGACCGCCTGGCCGCACTGCACCGTGGCGATCGCGTTGCCGGCGTAGATCGGGCGCTCGAAGGTATCGGGCGAGACGACCTTGGTGATGTCGCTCAGCTGCGCGACGTCGAGCCTGGCGGCCACGCGCGGCGCGACGTTCTTGCCGTTGGCGGTCGCGGGAAAGAAGATGTGCGAGTAGCCCGGCGCGACGGCCAGCACCTGCGCGGCGACATTCTCGGCCAGGAACTCCGCGAAGCCCGGTGCGTCTGCGTGCAGCACCTTGGCGACGCCCGCGACCTGCGCGGCGGCCTGGGCGGCCGCGCCGGCGTTCGCGCCGGCGACCAGCACGTGCACGTCGCCGCCGACCTGGGCCGCGGCGGTGATGGTGTTGAGCGTCGCGGCCTTGAGCGTGGCGTTGTCGTGTTCGGCGATGACGAGGGTGGTCATGTGGGACGGTTCTCCGTGTTCGGGGTGAGCGGTCAGATGACCTTCGCTTCGTTCTTGAGCTTGCCGACCAGCGTGGCCACGTCGGGCACCTTCACGCCGGCGCCGCGCTTGGGCGGCTCGGCGACCTTCAGCGTCTTCAGGCGCGGCGCGACGTCGACGCCCAGCGTGGCCGGGTCGGTCTTGTCCAGCGGCTTCTTCTTGGCCTTCATGATGTTGGGCAGCGTGACGTAGCGCGGCTCGTTCAGGCGCAGGTCGGTCGTCACGATGGCGGGCAGCGTCAGCGCCAGCGTCTCGAGGCCGCCGTCGACCTCGCGCGTCACGGTGGCCTTGCCGTCGGCGACCTCGACCTTCGAGGCGAAGGTGGCCTGCGGCAGGTCGGCCAGCGCGGCGAGCATCTGGCCCGTCTGGTTGCAGTCGTCGTCGATCGCCTGCTTGCCGAGGATCACGAGCTGCGGCTGCTCCTTGTCGACGAGCGCCTTGAGCAGCTTGGCCACGGCCAGCGGCTCGAGCTCGACCTCGGTCTCCACCAGGATCGCGCGGTCGGCGCCGATGGCCATCGCGGTGCGCAGCGTCTCCTCGCACTTGGCGACGCCGCACGAGACGGCGACGACCTCGGTGACGACGCCCTTCTCCTTGAGCCGCACCGCTTCTTCGACGGCGATCTCGTCGAACGGGTTCATGCTCATCTTGACGTTGGCGATGTCCACGCCGGTGCCGTCCGACTTCACGCGAACCTTCACGTTGTAGTCGACGACGCGTTTCACAGGCACCAGAACCTTCATGACGCAAAACTCCTAGGAAGCAATTGACGTTAACGTAAACTGGAATGGATTCTAGAGGGACACGTCGCTCTGATGCCCGTCTCGTTGTCCGATCGGTCGAGAATAAAACGAACGATCGTGCTATTTTAGATGCTTCGCTCCAGCTTTCCAACCGCTTCGCGCGCCATGTCGCTCCGACCCCACCCGATTTCGCCCGACCTTGGTGTTTCCCCGGGGGCGGCAAGGGGATCGGACGCCCCGACCGCGCGTGCGCCGTTGCGCATCGGCGTGTTCGACTCCGGCGTGGGCGGGCTGTCGGTGCTGCGGGCGATCCGCCGCCGGCTGCCGCAGGCCGAGCTGCTCTACGCGGCCGACACGGGCTTCGCACCCTACGGCGACCGCCCGGAGGCCGACATCCACGAGCGCTCGCGCCACGTCGTGGGCTTCCTGCGCGAGCATGGCGCGCAGGTAGTGGTGATCGCGTGCAACACCGCGACCACCGTGGCGGTGCGCGCGTTGCGCGACATCGACGGGATGCTGCCCATCGTCGGCGTCGAGCCGGGCATCAAGCCGGCGGTCACCCTGAGCGCGGCGCGGCGCGTGGGCGTGCTGGCCACCACGCGCACGGTAAGCAGCGACCGCGTGCGCAGTCTGGTGCGCGACCACAGCGCCGGCGCGCAGGTCCTGCTCCAGGCCTGCCCGGGCCTCGTCGACGCCATCGAGTCCCCGGCCACCGGCGAGGCCACGCTTGCCTCGCTGGTCGAGCGCTACAGCGCCCCGCTGCGCGACGCGGGCGTCGACGTCGCGGTGCTCGGCTGCACCCACTACGCGTTCGCGCGCAGGCTGTTCGAGCGCGCCCTGCCCGGCGTGCACTTTGTCGACACGGCCGACGCCGTCGCCCGCCAGACCGCC